>CALDGA010000029.1 GCA_937942085.1 uncultured Flavobacteriales bacterium | reverse complement strand
AATGGGAATGTTTGGGAAGTGCCGAGAGAGGCATCTTTTCTACAAGAACCACGTCATACCTTGGAGGAACAAGCCAAGCCTTTCGATTTCCATCCTAAGCATTCAGAAAAAAGAGGCAGGCACCGCGGAGCACATTATTACACTGTGGGGCAGCGCAAAGGATTGAATATAGGTGGCAGTCCACTTCCGTTGTTTGTACTTGGGGTAAACACACAGTACAATGCCATCTACGTGGGACAAGGCGAGGATCACCCAGGCCTCTACCGCAAAGCATTGTTCATCACGGCTGCCGAAGAGCATTGGGTGAGACCAGACCGTAGCATGCAGCCTGGTGAAACGGCGCAGTATTCTGCACGTATTCGATACCGTCAACCTTTGGTGCCCGTAACCTTACACAAGGTTGAGGAGGGTTTGTATATGGAGTTTGAAACGCCGGAGAAGGCCATTACACCGGGCCAATTCGCTGCTTGGTACGATGGAGAAGAACTCATAGGATCAGGTATAATTGCGGAATAGGATGAAGAAATTGGGCCTTATCGCATTCCTACTGAGTACCTTGTCCCTTCATGGCCAAGACCAGCAGGCCTATTTCGTTTCCTTCACTGCGAAAGAAAACCTTTGGCAACTGCAGCAACCCACTACGTTCCTTTCCGATAGGGCGATCGCACGTCGCGAAAGACAGGGGATTACCTTAAGGCCCACTGATATCCCCGTCTCTAACATTAGAAGAGAAACCGTCGAAAACATCGTTACTTACGCGGGACATACCTCCAAATGGTTGAATGGCATATATGTCGAGGCCATACCTTCCGAACTTGCTCAAATCCAGAACCTTTCATTTGTCGCAAACGTTCAACCCATTACTGGCGGTACAGCCACGCATGGATTTTACGGGTACGCGGAGTCTCAGAATGACCAGATTAACCTAGAAGCTGTGCAGCAGAATCTGGGATATGAGCTCGATGTAATTCGAGGCGAGGGCATGCTCATTGCTGTTTTAGATGCGGGATTTGTTGGGGCCAATTCTGTCAATATCAACGACAACCTTAACATCCTTACCACGAGAAACTTCGTAGAGGGAGGTACAGATGTCTATCAAGGATCCTCTCACGGATTCAGTGTGCTTTCCACTATGGCCACTTTCCAACCTGATTTCTATGTAGGAACTGCACCCGAGGCCGCTTATGCCTTGATCAAAACCGAAAAGGAGCTGAGCGAAACACCAGAGGAAATGTTCAACTGGATCGCTGGTGCTGAATTTGCCGATTCCATTGGTGCTGATATCATCAATAGTTCCCTAGGCTACAGCACCTTTGACGATCCCGCGGACGATTACACTGTGAATGACCTCGACGGACGTACCAGTATTATCTCCTTGGGTGCCTTGGCTGCGGCTCGCACAGGAATGCTTGTAGTAACCAGTGCCGGAAACGCCGGAGGTAGTGCTTGGGATAAAATCACTTTCCCTGCAGATGCTGATAGCGTGCTTACCGTAGGAAGTGTGAATCAATACGGCATGGCCAGCGCCTTTAGTTCTCGAGGATATACGGTCGACGGACGCGTTAAACCGAATGTATGCGCTAGAGGGGAAGGTGCCTATGTATTTCGTCCTGACGGACAATTAGCTTGGGCAAATGGCACCAGTTTCAGTTCGCCCATCATGGCAGGAGCAGCGGCCTGTCTATGGCAAACCCAACCCAATGCGACGGCCCAGCAGATCATCAAAGCGCTCGAAACCAGTGCCTCACATTATTATAGCCACAATATCCGCATCGGCTATGGTATTCCAAATCTTGGGTTGGCAAAGCGAAACTTAGATGTCGTAGTAGGCGGGGAAGTTCTTCGCACCTTGGTATATCCTAATCCATTTGCAGATTACGTTGAATTATTCCTGCCGGATGGTGAAGCCTTGGATATCGAGCTTGAATTATACGATCTGATGGATCGGAAGGTCGCAGAGGGCACCTTGGTGGGTAAACGCTATCAAACTCTTTGGAGCCCAGGAGATCATGTGCCTCCAGGAATGTACATTCTATATCTGAGAAGAGGTAACGAATTTCAACGCTTGCGTGTGATCAAAACCATCTAATTCTCAACAGATAAGTTGAAGGTTTTAGTCGTTAAAGAACCCTTTAAGCACTAATCGTAGGCCTGCAACGGCGAGGAACACACCAGTAGCCATAATCACTAATGAAATGGCCGTCCAAGACCAGTGTCCCCCAGTTCCTTTACCTATAAACAGCGCTGGGCCAATGAATATAAAAGGGAAGGACCAAGCCAGTCTGAACAACCCTGCAATGATTTTGTCTTGATTACTTCTCGCCATGGTTCCAAGATTCTACAGCAGCGCGCACACTGCCGTGGGTTAGTAAGAGATCTTTTGCTGTAGCCTCGTCTATACTCAACGCTTCCACAATCATACGGGTACCGCGTTCTACGAGCTTGGCGTTACTAAGCTGCATGTCGACCATTTTATTGCCCTGGACACGTCCTAACTGAATCATTGCTGTAGTAGAAATCATATTCAGAACTAATTTCTGGGCTGTTCCTGCTTTCATTCTTGTAGAACCGGTAACAAATTCTGGGCCCACGACTACTTCGATAGGATGTTCCGCGGCTTCAGCACATGCTGAACCTTCATTACACGTAATACAGGCCGTAAGCATGCCAGCCTCACGAGCTTCATTCAATCCACCTAACACATATGGCGTGGATCCACTCGCAGCGATGCCGACCAAGGTGTCCTCGGGAGTAGGCGAATAATGGCTCAGGTCGCGCCAGGCCCCATGGAAATCATCTTCTGCATGTTCCACTGCTTTGCGAATGGCGCTGTCGCCACCTGCTATTAATCCTATGACCAAATCATGCGGCACACCATAAGTAGGAGGACACTCGCTGGCATCCAAAATACCTAAACGCCCTGAAGTTCCAGCACCGATGTAAAACAATCTTCCTCCACGTTTCATCCGTTCCACCAATGCCGATACGAACGCTTCAATGGCTGGTATCTTTGCCGCTATGGCTTGACTTATGGTCGCATCTTCTGCATTGATTCCGCGCAATACATCGCCAACGGCCATGCTTTCTAGATTGTTGTAATTCGAACTTTGCTCGGTGGTTTTCATGCGTTTCGTTTCAATCGGGCCATGTAAAATCCATCATTATAGGTGGAAGGCTCTACGCTTTGATCTTCAACCAATTCAAATTCCGGGTGAGATTCCAAAAAGCGCTGTACTTGGCGTTCATTCTCTTGGGGTAAAATACTGCAAGTGGCATAAACCATGGTGCCCTGAGGTTTAACCATAGTGGAGTAGGAGCTGATGATTTCTTGCTGTACACCTTTTAAACGTTCCAAGTGTTCCGGTTCCAACTTCCATTTAGTATCAGGTTCACGCTTGATCACACCCGTACCAGAACACGGTACATCCAACAACAGATAATCTGCAGTGTCTTTCAAGCTTTCTAATACTCCTGGCTCTTCCCATGCCTTGGTCTCTACGATGTCCAAACCGCTACGTTGTGTACGCTTGAGCAGTTCCCCGAGCTTTCTTCCTTCAATATCCATGGCGATTAATCGTCCCTGGTTGTTCATCAGCATTCCCAGGTGCAATGTTTTTCCTCCAGCACCGGCACAAGCATCAATAACCGTTGAACCAGGCTTCGGTTGCAAATAAGGGGCAATGCTTTGGGATCCAGCATCTTGTACTTCAAACCATCCTTCTTGAAAGGACGGGATGTGATTCAATCGTGGACGTCCTTCAATGTAGTATGCACCTTTATATGCAGGGTGCTCGTATAAGGAAATCCCATGATCCTTTAGAGATTCAGTAACCTGTTCCACACTTGCTTTTAAGGTGTTTATACGTAGGTTGACCGTGTTTGGGATATTCATTGCCGCAGCGATTCGAGACCATTTCTCAGGGCCCAATTGTTCTTCTGCAACGGCCGAAAACCATGGCGCATAACTTTCCTTCGTGGTGACACTGTCGATGGTTTCCATTCGTGCAGCGACATCTAAATCGCGAATGGCATCGAATTTTGGCCAATCAGGTAGAATACCTCCGCGCCACATCCAATACACGCCAAAAAGCTTCTGAAGATCTTTTCTTTTTGTACTGGGCTCTTGATCAAGAATGGCCCACAATAACGCCCACCAGCGAACCATTTCATAGGTATGTTCGGCTACAAAGCTACGGTCGCGAGACCCCCACTTTTTATTCTGGCGCAGAATACGCTCGACTACCTTGTCCGCATATATCCCTTTCCCAAAGGTGATTTCTAAGGCTTCAAGAACCCCAGCAACGGTATTCGGAAACAACCTTTGGGTGTGAATGGACATTTAGAGGGCGGGGTATTGCTGTGGATTTCGTTCGTGCATTAACCCATAGATACGCTCTACCATATCGTCCACACTTGGTTTAGAGAAATAATCTCCATCTGAAGCGAAGGCAGGTCGGTGATTTTTTGAGGTAATGGTCATAGGCGCCGCATCTAGATATTCGTAGGCTCCTTGATCTTCTAATACTTGTTGCATAAGGAATGCGCTGGCGCCGCCACGAACATCTTCGTCAAGCACTACAAAGGCATTGGTCTTACGAACACTTGCAGCCACTTCATGCTCTAAGTCGAAAGGAATAAGAGATTGTGCATCAATAAGTTCAACGCTTATACCTAAAGTAGCTAATTCATCACAAGCGACCTGTGCTAAGACACAGTTACTACCGTAGGTCAACAAGGTTAGATCTGAGCCTTCTTGTAATACCTCGACCGCTCCAATAGGTGTAGTATAATCCCCTAAATTCTTCGGCAATGATTCCTTTCTTCGGTATCCGTTCAAGCATTCTACCACAAGGGCAGGTGTCTCGAGCTCCATCAATTTGTTGTAGAAACCAGCGGCTTGCACCATGTTACGAGGTACTAACACATACATTCCCTTGATAGAGTTGATGATCGTACCCATGGGAGAGCCCGAATGCCAAATACCTTCGAGTCTGTGACCGCGAGTTCTCACAATAGTTGGAGCCATTTGTCCGCCTACCGTTCTATAATGCACTGTAGCTAAATCGTCAGACATGATCTGAAGGGCGTACAATAAATAATCTAGGTACTGAATCTCAGCAATGGGACGCAAACCTCTCATGGCCAATCCTATACCTTGACCCATGATGGTGGCTTCACGAATACCGGCATCAGAAACACGGGTCTCTCCGTATTTCGCCTGCATACCTTCTAACCCCTGGTTTACATCGCCAATCTTTCCCGAATCTTCACCAAAGACCATGGCCTGAGGATGTTTCGCGAATAGAGCATCGAAATTATCTCTAATCACAATACGGGCATCTACTTGCTCCGCATTCTCTAGTTCAGGCGCTACAAATTCAAGAAGCTTTTCCTCATCGTTTGGATTGTAGAGATGTGAACTATATCGACGTTCTTGTTCCGCTGTTGCTGCCGCTAGCCATGCCTTAAGTGGGGCCGTATCTATAGCAGCATCGCCGTTCACCACACGCACGGCCTTACGTACGGCACCTAGAGACATTGCCACATCTAGGTCTTGTTGAGCTTCTAATTCCTGAATGAGATTAGTAGTAAAAATACCTTTCTCACCTTTTTGCTGAATGCCTTTCAATAGAGATAAGGCTTCGTTGCGAAGTTGTTTTGGCAGGCTTTGAAAAATAGTCCAAGCTTCTTTTTTTCCTTCTCTCGAAGCTTTTTTTGCCTGTTGGGTTACTGCGTCTAATTCTTCCTGCGTAGCAATGCCACGATCGATGATCCACTGTCCAAACTTGAGGATACAATCATGGTCTTTCTCCCATTGCAAACGCTCCGGAGACTTGTAGCGCTCATGCGATCCAGAAGTACTGTGGCCTTGCGGTTGCGTCATGCCCTTCACGTGAATCATCACAGGTACATGTTCTTCTCTAGCCACTTTCGATGCCCGCAAAAAGGTCTTTATAAGCTCTGGATAATCCCAGGCCTCTACGACAAATATGTCGTATCCTTTCCCTTGTTCGTCGCGTTGAAATCCTTTCAGAATGGCACTGATATCTTCTTTCGTGGTCTGGTATTCAGCTCCCACGGAAATACCGTATTCATCATCCCAAACAGAAATGACCATAGGGACCTGTAGAACCCCTGCAGCATTGATGGTTTCAAAAAATAATCCTTCAGAAGTTGATGCATTACCTATGGTTCCCCAGGCCACCTCATTTCCGTTGTTGGAGAACTTTTCACAGCCTTCAAAGGAAACTTCCTTATATACTTTCGACGCCTGCGCTAGACCAAGCAGCCGAGGCATTTGCCCTGCTGTAGGGCTGATGTCGGAAGAACTATTGTATTGTTTGGTAAGATCGACCCACTGGCCATTTTCATCCAAAGAACGTGTGGCAAAATGACCATTCATTTGTCTACCACCGGCCATAGGCTCAACCTTGGTATCGGTTACTGCATATAGCGAAGTGAAGAAAGACGTAGCGTCCATTTCTCCCAAGGCCATCATGAAGGTTTGATCGCGGTAATACCCGGAACGGAAATCACCTTTTTGGAATGCTTTTGCCCATGCTATCTGGGCCAATTCTTTCCCGGCACCAAAAATGCCAAACTTTGCCTTACCGGTCAGTACTTCACGTCGTCCCATCAAGGAACATTCTCTGGACATCACCGCAATGCGGTAATCATCAAGCACTTCCGTCTTGTACTCCTGGTAGCTTATTTCTTTGGTATGTTTCTCTGTCATGTGATAGGGTTGACAATAGTCCCTACAAATATACGACAGAAAGGCCCCTACATGATTCGCTTGAAGACGAAGAGTACGAACAGGGTAATCACAATTAACAACAAGACCTGAATTCCACCACCGCCGTAATGAACTTTATGAAGTTTGAGGTCTTTTCTGTAGCTATAAGTGAGGTAGGATAGGAAGGCTACGGCGAATATTCCCGCGAAAATCCAATGTCCTGGCGTAATGTTTTCCATGTTGTAAATTTACATCTCAATCATTCATTTTAAGGCACTCATGAAGAAACAATTGGATCATGTCGAAAAATTCCATGATACGTTTGGAATCACCAACAAATATCAACCTGAAGCACGTGTAGGCGAGGACACTATGACCCTGCGCCACAGATTAATGGCTGAAGAAAATGAAGAGTATTTGGAAGCGGCATTGGCCGGTGATGCGGTGGAAGTCGCAGATGCCCTAGGGGATATGATGTACATTCTTTGTGGCACCATTTTAAGCCACGGCATGCAACACATCATTGAAGAGATCTTCGAAGAGATTCAAGCGAGCAACATGAGTAAACTAGGTGCGGACGGTAAACCGATCTACAGAGAGGATGGAAAGGTGATGAAGGGGCCTAATTATTTCAAACCTAATATTGGCGCCATTTTAGAAAAGCACCTTAAGGCCTAAGGTGGATCTTTTCGGGACGTAATTCAAAGTTTGGCTTGCAGCCTTCCAGCCATTGAGGACCACCATCAATGGGTCTATAGGTAGCTTGGACATCTTTGGCCATTCGAATGCGATTGACCGTTCCTTCTTCGAAATTAAGTTGAAGCCATGAACAAGTGCTATTGTTTAACCCAACGGCTTTGCCATCATTTACGTTGTGCAAGAAATTCTGTGCATTTCCGTCTAGTCTAATGGTTTGAAGTTGGCCGTCGACAAAATACCCGCGAAGGTATTTCCCTGTGGTTTGATCAAAAAATGTAGAATCATCCGTCTGGCTTGCAATGCGAACCGTTCCTACCATAAATAAACTATCTAGACGCTCTTCTTGAAGTGTTAAGGCGGCAGAATCAGATGCGAATTGGTTCTTGTCGCTCCAGAGTGTAGGAGAGGGGTATAGGGCCAATTCCTCCTTGCCCTCGCTGTAATTAAAATTGGGGCTTATCCCCTGAAAATCAGCACTAAAGAATTGTGTATTGTCCCTTAATACAACGTTTTTATACCCCAAGGAATCTTCTCGAATATGTAAGGTGTCGCCTTTGGAATACAGGGTGTCTCCATCCATATCTTGACGATAATATACAGGGTAATAGGCATCTACGAAAACAGGTGATTTAATATATTCAATGTGTTCACCTTCTAATACGAAGCCTTGGGCTGTATCGGCTACTAGACCTTGGCCCTTTAGTTCTCCACTATTTGCTTTGAGATTGTAGGTGAGGGTCGAGGCTTTAATGAATTGGCCAGGAGAAATCATAGAAGCACCGCCTTCAAGACGTAAGAGCGTTTGATCTGCTTCATAAGTGCCTTGTTGACAAAACAATGTGGTGCTGTCCCGGATCATAGTGGTGGGGCCAGCAAAATCGTACACATTTCGCTCCGGATAATACAACAAGGTATCTGTATTCATCAAGAAGGAAGAATCAACGGCCACCACATCACCACGCAGTTTCACCAGGTCTACATCCGTGTTGTAGCTTCCAACATCAGAGGTTAATCTGAGGGTGTTTCGTTCTAGGGTAGACCTCGTCAAATAGTACGCTGTTGCATTGTTCCGGTCGTAACGGAGTACCGTAGTAGCTAATCTTGAAGAAGGGGTTGTGAGTACCACATCCTTCTTGATGGTAAAAACACGCTCGTCTCCAGAATAGTAGAGCTCCTTACCGTTGATGCGTACCGTATCGGATTGAATAATGCGAACATTGCCGTAGGCTTCAAACGTATTCTCCGGCTGGCGTAAAACCGCCGAATCACAATACATGTAGGCAACATCTTGTTTGAGGCCTACATTTCCCCTTAGATAATAGGTACGCGAATTGGACTTCCCTTTGGTGATATCGGTAATATCACTGCTGAGGATTTGAATTTTCGTTTGTCCCCAGCCGATGGACACGGTGGAGAAAAAAAGGGCCACACAAAGTTGTATGGCCTTTCTCATTACTTTCTAAGGATTGTTTGAGCGCGGTCTGGACCCACACTAACTAAGGTAATAGGCACACCTACTTCCTTTTCAATGAAGGCGATGTACGACTTGAACGTCTGAGGGAATTCATCCTCGCTGGTCATTTGCATCAAATCTTCATCCCAGCCAGGAACTTCTGTGAAAATTGGCTCAATCAAATCATCTTGAAGCTTGTAAGGCAGGTGATCAATGACCTCACCATTGTATTTGTAGGCGGTACAAATCTTCAAGTTGCCAATTCCAGATAGCACATCTGCTTTCATCATCATCAACTCTGTAACGCCATTAATGTTGATAGCGTATTTCAGAGCCGGTAAATCTAGCCAGCCACAACGACGAGGTCGACCGGTGGTTGCACCGAACTCGCGGCCGTTTGCTTGAATGGTCTCGCCAGTAATGTCGAACAACTCGGTAGGGAAAGGTCCACTTCCAACACGTGTACAATACGCCTTGAAAATCCCATAAACGTTTTTGATCGTATTCGGAGCGATACCCATACCCGTACAAGCACCCGCACATGTGGTGTTGGATGAGGTTACGAATGGGTAGCTACCAAAATCAATGTCCAACAGTGTGCCTTGTGCACCTTCGGCTAAGATGGTATTTCCAGCCGCCAAGTTGGTGTGAAAATACGGCTCGCTATCAATGATATCCAATGAACGCAGGTATTCAATAGCTGCGAACCAAGTAGGCTCTAGTTCATCGAGATTGTATTCAAAACCAGCGTAACCGCTGAGTAATTGTTTGTGTTTAGTGACCAATTGGTCGTAGAGTTCTTGGAAGTTATCTAGTTGGATATCTCCTACACGCAGGCCATTTCTACCAGTTTTGTCCATGTACGTCGGACCAATTCCTTTCAAGGTAGAACCGATTTTCTTTTTACCCTTGGCACTTTCGCTGGCCGCATCCAACAATCTGTGCGTAGGCAAAATCAAATGTGCTTTACGCGAAATTTTCAATCTCTTCAATACATCTGGCTCTTGGGCAATGAGTTTATCCAACTCACCCTTGAAGATCACTGGGTCGATTACTACACCATTACCTACCACATTCATTACATCGTGGTGGAACACACCTGAAGGAATAGTGTGTAGAACGTGCTTCTTACCTTCAAATTCCAATGTATGACCAGCATTCGGACCACCTTGGAATCGTGCAATGATATCGTACTCTTTGGTTAATACATCAACAATTTTACCCTTGCCTTCATCACCCCATTGGAGCCCTAGCAGCACATCTACAGCCATATTTAGTTGTTGTTAGAAGGTTTGCGCTTAGCGTAGAAGTATAAGCTATGGCTTTCGACATCTACACCGAACAAATCTTCAATCGTTTGTTTAATGTTTTGAATCCTAGGATCACAGAATTCGAATACCTCACCGGTATCCGTTAAAATCATATGATCGTGTTGTTTGTTGAAATATGATTTCTCATAAAAACTCTGGTTCTGCCCGAACTGATGTTTGCGAACCAAACCACAAGTGATCAATAATTCGATGGTATTGTACAAGGTAGCACGCGACACACGGTAATTCTTGTTTTTCATATTGAGGTACAAGGTTTCCACATCGAAATGATCTTCATTTTCATAGACCTCTTTCAATATCGCAAAGCGTTCTGGAGTCTTTCTTTGGTTGTTTTCTTCCAAATAGCGACCGAACACTTCTTTGACCTTCTCGTATGCCTCAGTTGTACCCATGAGAATTAAAGCGCTAAAATACGTTGAATCAGTCGAATTTACCTACCCTAGAGACAGTACTAATGCCCTCTAATTGTTTAATATTCGTGATTGTATCCGTCAAGGCCACTTTATCCGCGACTTCTATGGTTACTTGCCCTGTGAATAACCCATCATCTACAGCAAAAGAAATAGCTTTAATATTCAAACTAAGCTCGCTCGAAATGACTTTGGTAACGTCATTCACTAATCCCATTCTATCCATTCCTTCAATGAGAAGGTTGATGGTCGCGAACGTTCCCTTTTTATCAATCCACTTCGCCTTTAGTGTTCGATTTGCGAAACGACTTTGCAACAACACCGCATTAGGGCAATCGTCTCTATGAACTTTTAATCCTTCAGCAGTGGTGACAAAACCAAAAACACGATCACCAGGTATAGGATTACAGCATTTAGCCAAAGTATATTCCATCTCATGCTCATCAGTTCCAAAAACGAGCATCAAGTCTTTCTTAGCCTCGTTAGAAAGTGGCTTTTGCTTGGCGTAAGAACTCTTTACAATTCTTCGCTTGAAGTAATTGACCAAACCGGCCGTTTCCCTGGCATATTCACGAAGCTTTTTATTATCGATGACACCCAATCCTACCTTGTAAAAGAGTTCGTCTGGATTCTTAAGTCCAAAATAATTTACAAGCTTCTGAATATTGCTGTGCGTAGACTTGAGCTTGAGTACTTTTAATTTACGCTCCAAGGTCATTTGTCCTTGGCCCGTAATCAATTGCTTCTCTTTTTTTAGACTCTGGCGTATGCGCTGCTTAGCCTTGCCCGTTTTCACAAAACTTAGCCAATCTTCCTTTGGCTCTTGCTTCATGGAGGTTAGGACTTCAATCTGATCCCCTGATTTTAACGGAGAACTTAGTGGGACCAATTTTCCATTGACCTTCGTACCTAAACAGTGCGCACCAACTTCACTATGCACATCAAAGGCAAAATCTAAGGCTGTAGCCCCCTTAGGTAAGGTGACCATTTCTCCTCGAGGGGTGAAGACGAAAATCTCCGAAGAAAAGAGATTCATCTTAAAGCTATCGATGAAATCTTCGCTGTCGTTATCCGGATTATCTAGGAACTCACGAATTCTTCGCAACCAAGAATCAAGCTGATTACTTCCTGAACTATCTTCTTTGTACTTCCAGTGCGCTGCAAAACCATTCTCAGCGATATCATCCATACGTTTGGTACGAATTTGAACTTCGACCCAGTGGCCCTCAGGGCCCATTACTGTGGAGTGGAGGCTTTCATACCCGTTGCTTTTAGGCGAGGAAATCCAATCTCTCAATCGGTTTGGGTTTGGACTGTAGTTCTCAGTTACCACAGAGTATGCCTTCCAACAATCAGATTTTTCATTGGCCAACTTTGAATCTAGAATAATTCTAATGGCGTATTTGTCGTACACTTCATCAAAGGTTACCTGCTGATTCCTCATCTTACGACGAATGGAAAAAATACTTTTGGTACGCTTCTTTACCTCAAATTTTAAGCCCGCTTTTTTCAACTCTCCGCTAATGGTCCGAGTGAACTTGTTCAAATACTCGAAATCTCTATTGACCAACTCTTCCATTTTGTTGGAGAGATCCTCAAACATCTCAGGCTCAGTATACTTAAGGCTGATATCTTCTAATTCTGTTTTAATGCGGAATAAACCCAATCGATGGGCGAGAGGGGCGTAAATAAACAGTGTTTCCGAGGCAATTTTCAACTGCTTGTGAGCAGGCATACCTTGCATGGTACGCATGTTATGCAAACGATCGGCAAGCTTGATCAGAATTACACGAACATCATCGGAGATGGTCAACAGCATTTTACGGTAATTCTCCAACTGCATGCTACTCTCCATACTGACCACACCGGAAATCTTCGTTAGACCATCTATCAATCGAGCGATATTCGGATTGAACATGTTTTCAATATCCTCCAGCGTATAATCTGAATCTTCGACCACATCATGCATTAGCGCCGTTGCTATACTAGAAGGACCGAGACCTATCTCTGTAGCAACAATTTGTGCCACTGCAATGGGGTGTGTGATATAAGGTTCCCCGGATTTTCTATGCACTCCTTTGTGTGCATCTTTGGCCAATTGAAACGCACGAGTAATGAGCTGGTTGTCCGCTTCCTCAGTCTTATACTCAATGCTGTTGAGTAAATCTTGGAAGGCACCTTCTACCAAATTATAATCTCTGTCCTCGTTTGCGGTCATCAATCAATCAATTAAAAATATCGTAGGCCGTTTGTGCAAATCGATATGCTCACTTTTCCATTGCGCAATGGTCTTAGTGGCAATAAACTCAGTATCTAAGGTAATATCTACAGCGATACAAAGCTTGGTCTCAGGATGTAAAGTTGCGCCCAATTCCTCCAATAGCTTGTTGTTCCGGTATGGTGTTTCCATGAAAATCTGAGTGATACCATCTCTACAATCCTTGATCATGGCCTGAAATACACGTTTTCTAATGGGCTTATCGAAGGGTAGATACCCTCTAAAGGTGAACTGCTGCCCATTAAATCCGCTGGCCATCAAAGCCAATAGGATAGAGGAGGGGCCCACCATAGGAACTACCCGCAAACCCTTTCTATGTGCAATGCTGACAATTTCTGAACCAGGATCCGCTACACAGGGTACTCCTGCCTCAGAAATAATACCGACATCCTCACCTTGTTCTACGGGTTTCAGAAACAAGGGTAAATCTAACGGATCGGTTTGCTTATCAATAATTTCGAACCTGAGCTCTTGTTGATTTTTATCCGGCTGTATGGTTTTGATGAAAGCCCGTGCCGTCCGTTCGTTTTCAACGATGAAATATGTAAGCCTACCCAACAATTGTTGTACATCGACGGGTAAAACCTTATCGCCAGATGTAGGACCCAAAGTATTGGGTATTAAATATATAGTTCCTTTCATGAGTTCTTCTCTAAAAAGGCATCGATAGCCCCATTTAACATTGCAAACACTTGAGTAAATCCACTCTGACCTCCTGTGTAGGGGTCGGGTACTTGTATATTTTTACCAGGTTCTGCCTCATTCATAATTAACCTAACCTTGTTTTTCAAACCTTCTTCTGGGGCCATATTGCACAGGTTTGTGTAGTTAGACGAATCCATGGCGAACAGAATATCATAGTCGTAGAAATCTTGCTCACGCACAGGACGGGAACGTTGATGGTCGATGTTGATGTTATTTTTTTTGGCTTCGAGAATTGATCTGGTGTCGGGACGCTCACCTTCATGCCAACCTGAAGTACCGGCAGAATCCACGGTCCAGCCTTCTGGGAGTTTAGATTCTAATATGCCGTGGGCGAGGGGAGAACGACATATATTCCCAAGACAAACCATTAGTATTTTCATAATAAAAAAGAGTCAGTACCCGAAGATACTGACTCTAAATAGCATTCGCTCGTATTTGATTACGATAAAGTCAATCGTTTTTGCAGCTCCTCAACGTAGGTTCTGAAACGCTTGTCTGTTTCTCGTAGGTTATTGACTGTTCTACATGCATGAAGTACCGTGGCATGATCCTTATTTCCACATTGCTGACCAATTGAAGCCAAGCTATTCTTTGTCAACTGCTTAGAGAAGTACATAGATAACTGACGCGCCTGTACAATTTCACGTTTACGTGTTTTACTCTTTAGTAGTTCTAGTGGCATATCGAAGTAATCGCACACTACCTTTTGGATGAAATCGATAGAAATCTCTCTTGTAGTGCTCTTCACGAACTTATCTACCATAGACTTAACAAGTTCCATGGTGATTTGCTTTTTGTTCAAGCTACTTTGTGCTAGAATGGAGATTAAGGCGCCTTCTAATTCACGGATGTTTGAATTTATGGCGTAGGCGATGTATTCAATAATCTCTTGGTCAATCTCAATACCGTCGTTATAGAGTTTCTTTACAAGAATTGCTACACGCGTCTCAAGATCTGGTTTTTGTAAATCTGCACTCAAGCCCCATTTGAAACGGCTTAACAAGCGCTGCTCCATGCCCTGCAGCTCGACGGGAGCTCTATCCGAAGTCAAGATGATTTGATTGCCGTTCTGGTGCAAGTGATTGAATATCTCAAAGAAAACATCTTGCGTTTTTTCCTTCCCAGAGAAACTTTGAACATCGTCAATGATCAACACATCGATCATTTGATAGAAGTGCACAAAATCATTTTTGGTGTTATTTCTAATGCTATCAATGAATTGTTGCGTGAACTTTTCAGCACTTACGTACAGTACCGTCTTCTCCGGATAATTATCCTTTATTTCAACACCTATGGCATGTGCAAGGTGGGTCTTACCTAAACCTACACCGCCGTAGAGCATCAATGGATTGAAAGAGGTGCCTCCAGGGTTTTTAGATACCGCGAAACCGGCACTACGAGCCAAACGGTTGCAATCGCCTTCGATAAAATTATCGAAGTTATAGCTCGGATTGAGTTGACTATCAATATTCAATTTCTGAAGTCCAGGAATCACGAAAGGATTCTTGATGCCCTTATCATTGCCAATCTTCATTGGCATGTTGACAGATTGAGGACTTAGCTTTTTGCGACCTGCACTTGGCAACTTCATAGTGGGAGGGGTGGCATTATCGTAAGCATTCTCCAATACAATGCTGTATACCAATTTTGCATTTTCACCCATGCACTTGGTAATGGCTGATTTAAGCAGCTGAATGTAGTTTTCCTCCAGATATTCATAGAAGAACTTAGAGGGAACCTGAACAGTTAATACGTTCCCTTGAATCTTAAGCGGTTTGATCGGCTCAAACCAAGTTGCAAAACATTGTTCATCTACGTTATCATTAATGAATTGAAGGGTATCTTTCCAAACAGCATTAACGCTTTTATCCATGGTCAAAAATCTCTTATCGGAGGCTGTTCATTCCTCCGTTAGTCATTGATTAAACAAAAATCTATGTGGGCGGCAAAAATGGCGGCGAGTGAGTCCTCCATGACTTGCATTACAAATGTGTTTATAAATTCCCTTTTAAAAAAATTTTTAGAGGGTTGTGTTAATAAAAAGTTTTTGCTAAGGGGCCGGCTAAATCACTGTTAATCAAATAATTAAATAATTGTCCAAAAATTTTAGGTATAAATTACTGCTACCCAGCCCTATTGTGCATAAATAGTACGCTCGGGGCATTTCTCTCTACCAAAAAGCCATTTCAAAAAGGGTTACTTTGGAACTTAGAATGGAACTAAATATTTCAAATATTACAGAATTTCGCCCGAGATATTCGGAGACGGATCAAATGGGCGTGGTGTACTACGGAAACTACGCCTCTTATTTTGAAGTTGGGAGGGTAGAATTGCTCCGTCAAATAGGAATGACTTACGCGCAAATGGAAGAAACAGGGACGATGCTTCCAGTAGTCCATATGAGCATCGATTTTAAACGCGGCGCGAAGTATGACGAGCAAATCTTTTTGGAAACCAAATTGACCGAGCTCCCTACGAGGAAGATATCATTTTACCACCACCTTCGAGATGGGTTAGGTAATACGCTAGTTACCGGTAAAGTAGTTCTTGTTTTTTGTGATACAAAAACCTTCAAACCTAAGAGTTGTCCTGCTGATTTAGAAGCCCTGCTTAAGGCACTTTAAAGGTCATCACCTCTCCAGAGCCCAACGTTACAACAATCATAAACACTTGATTATCAATGATTAATAGTGATTCTGATGTGCTTGTAATACCCAAAAGTTGACCCGCCGTGTTAAATAGTCTTATACTCATTTCAGTAGCGATCATAGGTTTCAACAACCACCCATCTTCCGTATAGTATAATTGGCAACTATTTGATTCCGCAAGCTCCTTTATTTTGTTCTGATTGAGAATGTTTTTCGGCGGCCCGAAGCTCTGTTGAATTTGTGATTGATAAGATCCACCCGTGATTAATGAATCTGCAAAAAGTATGTTTTGAGCAATTTTTCTCAATCCCTGGTTAGGCATTAACATGTGCACTGCTTCCAAAATGATTTGGTCAGCAATCGCTGGCTGAACCCCCGCAGCACTTGAAAACTCCAGCATGGCACTAGACATCAAATCTGTGTGTTGATAGATATTAGAAAAGAATAATGTGTTGTAATTCTTGGATCCATCGTAACTAATGGAGCGTCCGTTCCAAAACGTATTGTTCCCGTCCCAATCAAATACTCGAGTACTAGTTATGCCTAATCGGCGACCGTAGCGTTCCGCGAAGTAATCACCGAAGGCTTCGTCGAATGTCCTTCTTTCAGTACCACTATTTGTATTTGGTGCCGCACCGTGAGATATAGCATGACTCAACTCATGAATGATCACATCAGCATCTTCTGCATCATCGACACCACCTTCACCAAAATATAGGCGGGGAGGACTGTATCCAAAGTTGAACATACTTTGGTCCTGACCATTTAGCGCTTGTGGATCCACATGAATGGCGTAGTTCAACACACTATCATATCCCAAGCTATCTAGGTATTGGTTCCAGAGCGTAATGTGGTAAACGACCATCACTTGTTCAAAGGCATCATCAGAACGACTGGCCATCCATTGTGATGCATTGGTACTAGGCGCAATATATGGGGCATCAAAATCTACCACCTTGAGGTATTGATTCTCTAGGATAGCGCTTCCTGCGTTGGTATTGACGGTGATGCTATCTATGATGGCCAGGGAATCCAAAACGCTTCCATTTCCATCGTTCATGTCCACATAGCTTCCACCATAACTATATCCAAAAGGGGTGAGCGGATCTGGATTAAATACTCGAACGGCTACGGTAGTGTCAAGGGCATGTGCAGTGAGATCACGTCGTTCTAGTATGTTTCCATTCTGAGAAATGACCAACTCGTGTTGTGATCCCAAAAGAACGGTATCTACTTCAACAGACTTCCAAGTATTATCGGCATATAACAATGCGGGACCTTCGGGGGAAGCAGGTAATTGGTCCAACATTTCAATAGAAATGCTTCTCCATGATTTTAACTTTTGACCAGTGAAGGATCTTGCCTCCAAATATTGTCCGTCAACAATCGCCAAACCTTTGTATTCTATGGCATATCGCTCATAGGTCGCGAACGGTGTCTTTTTCGTGAAGGTATGACGGTATTCTACGCCTGATCGATTTTGCGCGAAAGTGGCGCTACAGATCAGCGCGAACAGTAAGGAGGTGATTGGCTTCAAGTTGACCTTTGATTTCTTCGAAATTACTTCTTATTACCGAGATATGGTAGGTCAACGTTACCTCTTGAATGCGCTCGATTATTTCGACTGCAGGGGATTGACAGATGCGCTCGACGAAGGAGATTTGATCATAGCCAAACCTAATGATCATGGGCCAAGTCAGTTTGGATTCCAATATAGGCGCACTATCAATAACGGCCCGAGAAGCATCGCCATAGGTAGAAATCAAGCCAGAAACCCCCAGTTTGGTACCTCCGAAATAACGAACCACGACCACTGCTACATTGTACAATTCAGCGGATACCAAAGCTCTGAGTATAGGTGCACCGGCCGTATTAGAGGGCTCACCATCGTCTGAAGATCGTTCCAACAGGCCGTCTGGGTCAATCCTGTAGGCCCAACAATGATGATTTGCCTTAGGCTCTTGTTCTTTGATAAGGGCCAATTGGTTGAAAAAGCTCTCCGTTGATTGCACCGGAAGCATGTAAGCCTTGAATACACTGCCTTTCTCTTTGATATCAGCAACACATGGCTGTGTTATGGTTCGATAACTATCCAATGCTCTTATTGTATTGGTCCGAACCCAACATTGTCGTGGAATTTGCAGGTATCGAAATGGCCGGTATCCCTTTGCCTAAGGATTCAGTACTGACGTATTCGTGGTATTCGTCCACGAGGTTCTCGCGAACAAATGAAGATTGCAGGGTGGGACCGCCTTCGACCAATATACTATACACGTTATGTTCGATAAGTTTAGGCAGCCAATGGGCCACATCTCTTGGATCTGCTTGAATGCAATCAAATCCAGGGATTACTTCTTGTGTTACGATCAATGGGGAAATATCTAATGTCGATAATTCCTTGGGTCCAATTTTTAAAGTACTCGATCCTACAATAATTGGCCGCGGAGCTTTACCTCCAAAATGCCTGAGGTTCAATCTAGGTCGGTCCAATACTAGCGTTTTAGCGCTAATGAGTATGCCGTCAAACTCAGCCCTTAATCTGTGTGTATTAATGACCGCTATGGGACCAGATATAGACGCAGCCAGCATTTTAGCACTTTCCCGAACGTGATCTACGTATCCGTCTTGTGAACGTGCCCATTTTAACGCGATATAAGGCCTCTTTTTCAAGAAGTTAGTGAAGAACACTTTATTCAGTGCTTCAAACACTTCAGGGGCTTCGTATGTATCTACTTGGATGCCGTGTTGTTCGAGGTAAGCCTTGCCGCGACCTGCAACTAAGGGATTGGGGTCTAGACATCCAATGACCACTCGTTGTACCCCATGTTCCACTAAAAGATGACTGCAGGGTGGAGTTTTGCCGAAATGAGAACAAGGCTCAAGACTACAGTAAACGGTAGATTCTGGGAGTAACGATGGGTCTTTCACAGATCGGATGGCCATCACTTCCGCGTGCGGTTCGCCGGCGCGGTGGTGGTAGCCTTCGCCAATAATTCGACCTTTGTGCACAACCACAGCACCCACCAACGGGTTAGGAGAGGTGTTGCCGCGAGCATAATTGGCCAATTGTAAGCAACGTGTGAGAAACTTGCGATCTGACATGTAACAAAGGTAGGGTAGTGTGGCTATTTTCGAGAACTATGAAATCACTTTCGACATACAGAAACGCGGCGTTATCCGCACTAGCTGACTTCTATGACAAGCGTGAGGCGCAGAATGTGGTTTCATATTGGTTTGAGCAACGTCTAGGGCTTAGTCGAACGGATTTCGTTTTGAAGCTAGAAGAACCTGTTGTTTTCCCAAGTTTTGAGGAGGATTTATCTCGCCTACAGCAACATGAACCGGTGCAATATGTATGCGGTCGTGCTCCATTTATGGACTTTTGGCTTGAGGTAAGCGGGGCTACTTTGATTCCGAGACCCGAGACGGAGGAATTGGTCCAATGGGTCCTAGATACTCTTCCACCGCAAAAGCTCACCATATTAGATGTTGGCACTGGCACTGGAGCTATTGCAATCGCCCTTAAACGTGCTCGAGCGGATTGTAGCGTCATTGCCATAGATGTCGATGCTGAAGTACTTGATATCGCCCGTCGAAATGCAAATGAATGTGGCGCGACCATTGATTTTAAGCAGGTTGATGTATTGAAGCAAGGCTTACCGGCGGCTGATATTATCTTAAGCAACCCGCCGTATATCCCGTCGATGGAGCGGAAATCGATGGAACCGCATGTTATTCATTATGAGCCGGGTTTGGCGCTTTTTGTACCTGATGATGATCCGCTGTTATTTTACAGAATTATTGCCCAACAAGCGTCTACAGTATTCTTTGAAATCCACATGGATTTTGGCGAGGAAATGCGGGAGATGTTGGCTAAATTTGGGTTCGATCGAATAGAACTGCGCAAGGACCTTCAAGGGCGCGACCGAATGATATTAGCACAGCGATGAATCCACAAGAACGTATTGCCGACCTTAGAACTGCGCTCCATGAGCACAACCACAGGTACTACATCCTGGATCAACCCACTATTTCAGATTTTGAATTTGATCAATTACTGAAGGAATTAGAGCAACTCGAGCACCAGTTCCCTGAGTTATTCGACGAAAACAGCCCAACCATGCGTGTGGGCGGAAGTGTCGTGAAGTCGTTTAATACGGTGGTACACCAATATCCTATGTTGTCTTTGGGCAATACCTATAATTGGGAGGAGTTGGCCGATTGGATTGGACGCGTCGAGAAATTGGCCCCAGAATCATCATTTGTATGTGAACTCAAATATGATGGCGTTGCTATTGGCGTTCGATACGAGCACGGCAAACTTGTTCAAGCGGTGACTAGGGGAGACGGTACTCAAGGAGATGATATCACCACCAATGTTCGCACCATAAGAAGTGTGCCCTTACAGCTTAATGGACCTGCACCTGAGAGTTTTGAAATTCGCGGTGAAATAGTGTTGCCACATGCTGCTTTTGAGCGTTTAAATGCTGCGAGAAGGGCCGAAGGTCAGCCTGAGTTTGCCAATCCACGAAACTGTGCTTCGGGTACACTCAAACTTCAAGACAGCAGCGTCGTGGCCTCTAGGGGACTGGATGCTTACCTGTACTTTGTCTTGCCGGATGGAGTACTGGCGGATACGCATAGTAAAACCATAGAAGCTGCTGGCGATCTTGGATTCAAAGTGCCAAGAAAATCGGACAAATACATTGCTGAATGTTACGGGATTGAAGAGATTAAAGCATTCATAGAATATTGGGACATCGAGCGACATCATCTGCCATTCGACATCGACGGTATCGTTATCAAAGTCAATGATTACAAGGCTCAACAAGATTTGGGCTTTACCGCAAAATCCCCTCGATGGGCCACTGCGTTCAAGTTCAAGGCGGAGCAAGTAAGTACGAGATTAGAGCACGTGAGTTACCAGGTTGGTCGTACCGGGGCCATTACGCCTGTGGCCAACTTAAAGCCCGTGTGGCTAGGCGGAACTACTGTGAAGCGCGCCTCCTTGCACAACCAAGATCAAATTGCCCTGCTTGATTTGCACGAAGGGGATGAGGTCTTTGTGGAAAAGGGAGGTGAGATCATTCCTAAAGTGGTAGGCATAAAGCTTGATGCGAGAGCAGAAGGTGCAGTGCCCGTGGAATTTATTAGTCACTGTCCGGAGTGTCATACAGAATTGGTCCGGAAAGAAGGTGAGGCCCAACACTACTGCCCAAATACCAGTGGATGTACGCCACAAATCAGCGGTCGTATTCAACATTTCATTTCTCGTAAAGCCATGGATATCATGGGCATGGGGAGTGAAACGGTCCAGCTCTTCGTAGAGAAAGGCCTTATACACTCTATCGCAGATTTATACGATCTGACCTATGATCAAATTATTGCTCTAGAAGGATTTAAAGAAAAGAGTGTGACCAATTTGCTCGAAGGCCTCAACGCCTCCAAACAAATACCCTTTGATCGCGTCTTATTTGGCTTGGGTATTCGCCATGTTGGGGCTACAGTGGCGAAGAAATTGGCACGTCATTTCGGAAGTATGACTCAACTTTTACAAGCTGATTTTGAGACGCTTAAGGCAGTTGACGATATTGGTGAAGTCATTGCACTTCAGCTTACGGAATACTTTAATGAGGATGCAAACTTGGAAGAATTGGCCAGGTTGCAGCAAGCCGGTCTTCAGTTTGAAATGGAAGTCGTGGATACTCCTTCTGAAGGTCCTCTAGTAGGGGCTAAAGTGGTGGTGAGTGGCGTATTTGAATCGTTCTCTCGCGATGAGCTAAAGGCACTTATAGAAACCTTAGGCGGACAGAATGTGAGCAGTATCAGTTCAAAAACCACCTATGTAGTGGCTGGTGAAGGCATGGGGCCATCCAAAAAGGTCAAAGCAGAAAAGCTTGGAATTCCTGTCCTTGGTGAGGAAGAGTTTAAAGACTTGATTAAATGAGACGCATCCAGCAATACTTTTTAAAAAAGGGATTACAGCACGCACAACCCAGTGCCAAGGGATTAAAGAACAACGATCCAAAAATCACTGTGCTTACCAGAAACATGGTGGAAGTAGAAGTAATCAAGAAGTACTTCACTCGAGTAGATTTTGTGTTCTATGAGGACATGAAGCGCCCGAAGGACCATCCGACAAAGACTTCACATTTGTACAAGAATGATCTCGATTACCGCGGAATCCCGAAACGAACTATTCCTGAGCCTGAAGGCAATCATTTATTGTTAAATCTTGAACCCAATCCTCCAATTTTAACTTGGTACTGGTATGCTCGAAGCTATGACTTTAAAGTAGATTTGTGCGGGGTATATGAAGATGCTGATATTCAAATAGGCCCAGGAAGTGCTGATACCCTCAGTAACAAATTAGATACCTTACAGAAGACCTTGAACGTTATAACCAAATGAGAACCATCGATTTAACAGGAGTTGGAGTGGCTTTAATCACTCCATTTCACGACAATAGAAGTGTGGATTATGCAGGCCTAAAAAAATTGGTCGAACATTGTATCACTAATGGGGTAGATTACCTCGTTGTCAACGGAACTACAGCAGAAAATCCAACGTTAACGTCGGAAGAGAAATCGTTGATTTTACAAACCGTTATCTCTCAAGCACAGGACAGAGTGCCCGTTATTTATGGCATCGGCGGCAACAACACACAGGCTTTGATGGATGAAATTTCCAATTTCGATGTCGAGGGTGTGAGCGCCATACTTAGTGCTAGCCCATATTACAACAAACCCACACAGGAGGGAATCTACCAACATTATGCTGCTTTGAGTCAATGCAGCACATTGCCCATCATCTTGTACAATGTACCGGGTCGAACCAGCAGTAACATTAGCGCAGAAACTACGGTCCGCCTAGCCAAGGACTTTGGAAATATTGTAGCGATTAAAGAGGCGAGTGGAAATTTGGATCAGATCACTGAAATTTTAATGAATCGCCCGGACGATTTCCAAGTCATTTCTGGAGACGATAACCTAACCTTACACATGATGCTTTTAGGGGCTGAAGGGGTTATTTCAGTAAGTGGCCAAGGCGTTCCTGAAGTGTTCTGCAAGATGGTTGATGCTGCATTAGATGGCGATTTTTACACGGCACGAGAAGCGCATTTATCGCTCTTTGACCTGACCAATCTGTTATTTGCGGAAGGAAATCCTGCGGGTATTAAAGCCTTGCTTAATTTGCGAGACATTTGCGGAGATACAGTGCGTTTGCCATTGGTTTCTGCTAGTTCAGAACTTCGCGCTCAGCTAGAAACAGAGTTAACACATCTGCAACTTTAAGTTGTTAAGAAACACCCATTTATTAATAGTTCTCTAACCCTTTTGTAACCTTCGATCCACAGCAGCATCGCATGTTTGTTAAAAATACTATGCCATGGAAAAACGAGAGTTAGACATCTGTGTCGTAAGTGACCTACACTTGGGTACATTCGGGTGTCACGCAAAAGAACTCAACGACTACTTAAAGTCTATATCACCGAAACGTCTCGTATTAAACGGTGATATTATTGACATCTGGAACTTTCGTAAACGCTATTTTCCAAAATCACACTTGAAGGTGGTGAGGACGATATTGAAGATGGCCGCTAATGGGGTCCAAATAGATTATCTCACCGGAAATCATGATGAAGCTTTGAGGCGGTTTGTGGGATTTGATTTAGGAAATATCAAGTTGTCCAATAAACTAATCATTGACCAAGACGATAAGCAAATATGGATCTTTCATGGCGACGTCTTTGATATTAGTATACAACAAGCAAAATTCATCGCAAAACTAGGAGGGTGGGGCTACGACCTTTTAATCTGGATCAATAGAATCATCAATTTATACCTAGAAAAACGTGGTAAAGAGAAGTATTCGCTCTCTAAAAGAATCAAGGATAGTGTCAAAAAAGCTGTGAAATTCATCGCTGATTTTGAAGATGTTGCGGCAGAATTGGCCATAGAAAAGGGCTATGACTACGTCATCTGCGGGCACATTCATCAACCGCAAATTCGTAGAGTAAAAAGAGGCAAGAAATCTACCGTTTACATGAACAGTGGTGATTGGGTAGAGAACTTGAGTGCATTGGAATATTCGAACGGAAAATGGAGTCTCTACACTCATCCTGTTGTTAAATTAGATGACGAAAGTGAAGATGATGATATTATCGAATTCTCACCGAAAGAGTTAATGGATGATATCGTCGAGGTTCGAATCAAATCGGCATAATATTGAAAATCTTATACGCCTTCCAAGGTACCGGCAACGGGCATGTCGCTCGTGCTAGAGATCTTATTCCACGATTTGCAGCGCACGGAACAGTGGACGTTTTAATCGCGGGCACAGAATCTGATTTGGACGTGGGTGTGCCCATACGTTACAAATTTCACGGTTTGACCATGGTGTATGACAAGCACGGAGCGGTTAGTTATTGGAGAAGTTTATGGAAGAATAAATTGGTCCAATTTTGTTTGGACGTGCTCCGCTTACCCGTCAAAGAATACGATCTCGTAATCATAGATTTTGAAGCCGTGACGTCCTATGCTTGTAAGCTCAGAGGCGTAAAGGCGCTACAATTAAGCCATCAAGCGGCCTACTTATCACCAGAAGCCCCAAGACCCTCGAAAAGAATCTGGCATTGGGAATGGGTATTACGAAATATGTCTCCAGCCACCTATGCCATTGGATTCCATTTCCAAGCCTATGGGCCAAAAGTACTGCCGCCCATCATTAGAGCTGAGATTCGATCACTAACCCCCACGGATAGTGGACATTATACGGTGTATCTGTCCTCGTATGATAGCAGATACATTGCGAGAATCCTTAAAGATTTCCCAAGGACCAAGTTCGAAGTATTCGCAAAGGATAAGGCAAGTTTTGAAGTACACAATATCAGTGTGAAACCCGCGAATGTGGAGGTATTTAAGGAATCTTTACGCACTTGTACTGGCATCATATGTGGGGCAGGGTTTGAAGCTCCTGCGGAGGCGGTGCACTTGGGAAAAAAGGTGTTGGTCATTCCTATTAAAGGGCAATACGAGCAGTTGTGTAATGGTTTGGCAGCTGAGAAAATTGGACTCAAAATGATTCCAGAATTCTCTGAAAATTTCAAGCTTGAGATTCAGAAATTTTTATCCGCGTCAACGCCTCAATACAATGGATGGCCAGATTACGCGGACGAGCTCGTAAAAGGGATTGTTAAAAATGCTGAAAAAGGAGTGCCGCTCGACGATATTTCCTCTTTACAAGTGTGGTAAAAACACTACATTTGCACCTTCATGAAGGTACCGTTTATATCATATTTAGTAGGGGTTTCCCTGTTGCTGACGAGCTGTGGTGAATACCAGGAAGTGCTCAAGAGCAAAGACTTGGATTATAAATTCTCCAAGGCAGTCGAATATTACGATGCCGGTGAGTACAATAAAGCCTACCCCATTTTCGACGAGTTAATCACACTGTATCGCGGTACGCACAAGGCACAAGAAGTGTACTTCTACTATGCCCACACATTGTACAAGCAAAGAGATTACATCTTGGCCGGATACCATTTCAAGAACTTCTACAAGACGTTCCCAAACAATGAAAAGGCGGATGAAGCTGCGTTTTTAACGGCGTATTGTTACTACCTAGAAGCGCCAGAGCATAGCTTGGATCAAGCTTATACCTACAAGGCCATTAACGAAATTCAATTGTTCATTAACACACACCCTGGTTCTGATAAAATCGATGAGTGCAATGAATACATGGAAGATTTACGTAGTCGTTTGGAAACAAAAAGCTACGAAATCGCTTATCAATACTACCGCACAAGGAACTACAAGGCGGCCATCACTGCCTTTACTACCACCTTGAGCGAATATCCAGATACACCGTACCGCGAGGATGCGATGTACTACAGAACTATTGCAGCTTACAAACTTGCTGATAATAGTCTCGAGCAACTTCAGGAAGAGCGTTACCGCGAAGCGAGAACAGCACTTAACGATTTTGAAGTCGCCTTTCCTTCGAGCGAAAAGCTTGAAGATTTAAAGAAAATGAATCCTTAATACATCCTAATAACTATGGATTTTAAAAAAATGCAAGCGGATAAAACTACCCGCACGCACAACATCAACGAAATCGATGCTGCTACGGATAACGTATACGAAGCATTGACGATCATCGCAAAACGTGCTGAGCAAATCAACGATTCAACTCGTGAGGAGCTTCATGCGAAACTTGAGGAATTTGCTTCTTCAACTGAATCACTTGAGGAAATCTTTGAAAACAAAGAGCAAATCGAAGTGAGTAAATTCTACGAAAGCTTGCCAAAACCAACGGCGCTAGCATTGCAAGAGTGGTTGGAGAACAGAATTTACTTCCGCAAGGAAGAAGAAAAGTAATCGCTATATGAGCCTTTTGTATAAGCGAAAGGTACTGCTCGGTGTTTCCGGGAGTATTGCCGCATACAAAAGCGCTTTTATTGTTCGAGAACTCATTAAGAGGGGTGCTGAAGTCCAGGTAGTCATGACCCATGCTGCTAAGGATTTCATTACCCCTCTTACATTATCTACCTTGAGTAAACGACCCGTATACAGTGAGTTTATTGAAGACGACCAAAAAGCCTATGGTGTTTGGAACAATCACGTAGATATGGGATTATGGGCTGACCTTATGCTCATTGCACCAGCCTCCTCAAACACCTTATCAAAGATCGCAACAGGAGCATGCGACAATTTATTGACGGCCGTATACTTAAGCGCTAAATGTCCAGTATATGTAGCACCGGCAATGGATTTAGACATGTATGCCAATGGTGCCACACAAGATAATCTTAGCACACTCAGCGCAAGAGGCGTTCACATCATCGACAGTGAAGAAGGAGAACTTGCCTCCGGACTAGAAGGCAAGGGACGTCTAGCGGAGCCTGAACATATAGTGGAAGCGATCGAAGCCGAATTGGTCAAATCATTACCCTTATCTGGAAAACAGGTACTCATTAATGCGGGTCCTACACACGAGCATATTGACCCCGTTCGATTTATTGGAAACAATAGTTCAGGTAGAATGGGAGTGACCATTGCACAGGCCGCCAGAAAACTAGGCGCGAATGTTTCCTTGGTGCTTGGCCCAACGGATACGGCATTAGACCTACATGGATTGAACGTCATTCGAACTACGTCCGCTGAGGACATGTGGTTGGCCATGAAAGATTCATTCGCACAAGCGGATTTAACTATTTGCACTGCCGCAGTCGCAGATTTTAGTACAGAAAGCCAAAGCACCCAAAAGATTAAGAAAGGGTCTGAATCCGAGCTTATCATTAAAATGGTGCCCACTAGAGATATTCTTGCATCGTTGGGAGCACTAAAGGAGAACGGTCAAAGGCTAGTGGGATTTGCGCTAGAAACTCAGAATGGCGCGGAATACGCTAAAGGCAAACTTGCCAAGAAAAACGCAGATGCCATTGTGCTCAATGAATTGAGTAAAGAGGGCGTTGGGTTCCACACGAAAACCAACGAAGTCACCGTTTTCTTATCCGATGGTACATCCAAAAACTATCCTTTGCAATCAAAAGAAGATTTAGGGGGCCAATTAGTTCAAGATTTCATCCATTGGTTTAACTTATAAGAATGAAAATTCGAATCTTCCTCTTTCTGTTACTTCTGGGCAATGTGCTTTCAGCCCAAGAACTTAGAGCGACCGTAAAGGTCCTGAGCCCCGAAGTACAGGCTACCAACAAAGACATTTTTCAAGCCTTAGAAACCAGTTTAGACAATTTCCTTAATGGGAATTCTTGGACAGACTATAAATATGCTGACGAGGAGCGTATCGAATGTAGTTTCATCCTAACTGTAAAGAGTTTGAACGGAAATAAATTTGATGCAACGCTTCAGGTTCAATACTCTAGACCCATCTATGGCTCGAAATACAGTAGCCCGGTACTAAATATTCTAGATAAGGATGTAGTCTTCAGTTACCGTGAAAATGAACCCATCGATTTCCAACAAAACTCATACACTACGAATCTTAGCTCGATTTTAGCCTTCTACGCTTATACCATTATAGGGGCCGACAGAACTACATTTAAGGCCAATGGGGGTGATGCGGAATTCGCCATCGCGCAAAGTATTGTAACCACTGCACAAAGTGGCGGAGGGGCTAGCGGCTGGAAAAGCTTCGACGGTACCAAAAACAGATTTTGGATTGCGGATCAACTCAATAGCCCGGTATTTGAACCGGTGAAGGAATGTTGGTACCTATACCATCGTCAAGGTCTTGACCTCATGTACAAGGTAGAAAACCACGAACAGGCCTTATCCACGATGAGTACTTCACTGCAAAAGCTTCAAGAACCCAATCAAAAGCGTCCAAATAGTTGGTTATTGAACATTTTCTTCGATGCTAAACATGGAGAAATAGTCAATGTGTTCAGCACCGCTTCGTCATTGGGTATTGATACAAAGAATCTCCAATCTACCCTAGAGAATATCGATCAAACCCATTCTAGCGAGTACGCCAATCTCGGTGCTAAGAAATGATTACACGACTGAGCATATCGAACTTCATTCTTATAGATACCCTAAACATCAATGTAGGGGAAGGAATGACCGTATTGACTGGGGAGACAGGTGCCGGAAAGAGTATCTTACTAGGTGCCTTAGGCGCTGCACTTGGAAACAGAATGCCGTCTAAAGGATTATTAAAGGATCCAAGTAAAAAGGCCATTGTAGAGGTTAGTTTCCAAGTCTCTGAAAGCATGCGAGGCGCCTTTGAATCCAAGGACTTTGATTTTGAGCTTACTACAGTCTTTCGCAGAGAGCTATTGCCCACTGGTAAATCGCGAGGTTTTATTAACGATACTCCTGCAAAAAGCGCTGATCTTAACTTTTTCGCTTCGCTACTAGTCGATATCAACAGCCAGAGCGATAGTGGACTGTTACAAAATGTTCAAGAACAATTAGATCTCATCGATAGCTTCGAATCTGTTGAAGTTGAAAAGGCTGCATATGCCGCTGCGTATAAGGAATGGAGAGGGTGTATGAAGGAATACGACCAGCTTCAATCCTCAAATGAAGAGAACGATCTCGACTACCTCGAATTTCTCTACCATGAGCTCGACAAGGCCAACGTCAAAAAAGGGGAGGTGAGCACCATCGAAAACACTCTAGCCAGTGTAAAAGATCAACACAAATATGCAGAGCGCATTGAGGAATTAAATCAGCTGTATTCCAAGGATGGTGGGGTAATGGACCAATTATTTACCCTCGAATCTAAGTTGCAACGCTTGGCCAGTGACCAATCTGAATTTGAAGGTGAACTCATTGAAATACAATCTGTAATCGCAGTATTACAACAATTAGAAAAGTCTACAGCCCAAAGAGCTCATGCACTGAATCAAGAGGTAGATGTGGATGCCCTTCAGGAGCGACTTTCTAAGATAAATGCCCTAGTTCGCAAACATAAACTGCTCGATGCCGATGATCTCGTGGATAAATTCGATGAGATTGCCGAACGCATTCATGCCATTCATCACAAGAGCAATCGTATCAAGGAACTCACTGCTTTGATTAGCGATTGGTCGGCTAAGGTTCAAGAATTAGGTCATACCCTTCAAGAGTTGCGCCTTAAGGCCTCCTCCCAAATTCAGCAAGCCTTGAATGAATCTTTGGCTAGTGTGGATCTTCCAAAAGCCAAGTTAGAATTGGCCTGGGAAGAAACTTCGCCTACCATTCACGGTACGTTTAAACCTGTTTTTAGGTTTTCTGCGAATCCAGGTACGCCCATGGAAGTGTTGTCCAAAGTGGCTTCTGGTGGTGAAATGAGCCGGGTAAAACTGGCATTAAAAAGCGTGCTTAGCCAACACATGAGTCTGAGCTGCCAGATCTTTGATGAGATAGACACTGGAGTGAGTGGCTCTACTGCCGAACGCGTAGGCGCTGCAATGAAAGTATTGTCGAAGCGTCAGCAAGTCCTTACAATTACCCACTTACCTCAAGTAGCCGCTTCCGGTGACCAGCACTGGAAGGTGGAAAAAATTCAATCCGATATAGCAACCAATACTTCTGTCACCTCTCTAAACGACTCAGAAAGAGTACAAGAGGTCGCTCGCATGTTAAGTGGAGCGTTAATAACAAATGCTGCTCTCAAGCAAGCAGAAGTGTTGTTGTACCGCGATTAAGACTATTTTAGCGATTCAAATCAACACGAATAACTATGTCAAATGGACTATTGAGCGGTAAATGCGGAATCGTATTTGGTGCTCTTAATTCAGATTCTATCGCCTGGAAAGCTGCAGAAGCAATTCATACACAAGGCGGTAAGGTAGTATTGACCAATGCACCTATTGCCATGAGAATGGGCGAGCTCAACGGATTGGCTGAAGCCATCGATGCTCCAATCATTCCTGCAGATGCCACAAGCATGGAAGACCTAGAAGAACTCATTCAAGGCGCCATGGACCACTTCGGTGGTAAAATAGATTTCATCTTACACTCTATTGGTATGAGTGTGAATGTCCGTAAAGGCAAGCACTACACAGACTTGAATTACGACTGGTTGCAAAAGGGATGGGACGTAAGTGCCGTTAGCTTCCATAAAGTAATGCAAACTGCTTGGAACCTCGATGCTATGAACGAGTGGGGATCTATTCTAGGTCTCACATACATGGCAGCGCAACGTACGTTCCCAGATTACAATGATATGGCCGATAATAAGTCGTACTTAGAAAGTATCGCTCGCAGCTTTGGTTACCACTGGGGTGTTAAGAAAAATGTTCGTGTAAATACCATTTCTCAAAGCCCTACACCGACAACTGCTGGTAGCGGTGTTAAAGGGTTCGGTGGATTTATTGCGTACGCTGAGAAAATGTCTCCATTAGGCAACGCTACTGCGGAGGATTGTGCGAACTACTGTGTGGCTATGTTCTCTGACCTAACTAAACGTGTTACCATGCAAAACCTCTACAACGATGGAGGCTTTAGTAACATGGGCGTTAGTGATCTTGTCATGGCGCAATTCATGGAAGGAGAGGAGTAAGATCTCAAACTCGTATAAAGCAAAGGCCACCCTTATGGGGTGGCTTTTTTGTAGATATCAAATCCCGCTTTGGGATATTCCTTTAGCAATGTAAATCCGACGGGAGGAACATCACCTTCAGAAACTAAATACAAATTTTGTGATGATTCACTTAATTGAATTTTCTCATATCTAGC
>CALDGA010000028.1 GCA_937942085.1 uncultured Flavobacteriales bacterium | reverse complement strand
TGGGGGCATGACGCTGCTAAAGTGACGACAATGAGGCAAGAACCGAATGCTTACTTAATCCCTAAAAAGAAGCGACGAACGCACGCAGAAAAACTTCGGAAAAGAAGTGGGCAAATTCTTATCGCTGAACGGATGTGGTTGAAGACACAACGATTACCTGCTGTGTTGTTGCCTGAACCTGTGTTGAGTAATGTTTGGTGGCCATTGCAATTGCACGAGAATTTGGACGAAGATGCAGCAAAGGCTTTAGTACTTTGGCTTAACAGCGCGATGGGCATTTTCCTCTTTGTTGCTAATCGCGTGGAAACACAAGGAGCATGGGTGAGTTTCAAGAAGTCTACACTACATAACATGCCTGTTTTAGATGTTCGCAAGTTAACTCGTCGGCAACGACAAAGATTGGCTCAAGCCTTTGACCAACTTGCCGATAAACCATTGCAACCTCTTTCTCAAATTGCAAGTGATCCGATTCGCAAAGCGATAGATGATGCCGTTTGTGCTGCTTTAGGTTTGCCCGATTTGGCATCATTGCGGGCAGCCCTTATGCGCGAACCTATATTCACCCTGCGACCCCTCAAGCAGAAACGAATACGAAGGTAACCCTTTGAAAATCCTGCGGAAACAGTGGCAAACTTTGAGGCACAATGAAGGGACAATGTTGCAACCCCTTACGCTGAAATTCTGAAGCCCGAACGGAATTTACTTTCATCCAACCAAGGATTAAAAATGGCATTATGGAGGTGAGGCACATGCGGGCTATGCCATTGACAATTATTCGGGAGGAGCGGATGGACACACCAGAAGAAGGCGTGGAACGGTTGCGGCAAGTCGTTGCTCAACAAATTCTGCCGATGATAACTAATCACCGAACTTGTCGCCTTCTGTCGCCACCTTTGATTGCTTCAACGGCTCCTCCTCCATCGGGCATTATCCAAAGACATGCTTTTTTGGAGTTGGGCATTATAGTGGATGGCGTGATGGGAATATGGTGGCGTGGGCAATTGACCTCTTGTCCAGCAGGAACAGTTTTAGTGATTCCGCCTCGCTGCCCCCATCTGCCCCATGCGCCGTTACCTCAAAGTCCAGCTCATCGAGTTCTCTGGCTAATTTTTCCGCCCCACCAATGTATCGCTCACTTGTGTGAGTGGCGGGATAATGTGCATTTCGTCGGCACTTACTGCGTGATAGACGACGAAGACATCACTTACCTTGGGCACAGAATTTGGCGAGAGCAGCGTCAGCGGGATGAGCACTCAGCACTTATTGTGTATGGATATTTGCTATCGCTTTTGGGTCGGATACTGAAGGCGCCAACGCACCCTGCCATCCCTAAATATGAGCGTTTCAGCGTTGTCCCGATGACATCGGAACCATTGGTGCAGACAGTTTATCGCTTTCTGTGGAGCAACTATAACCGCCCTATCAAATTAGCCGACCTAAGTGATGCAGTCGCCTATAGCCCAGCATACTTATGCCGACGCTTCCGACAATTGACAGGCAAGACGATCTGGCAAGTTTTGCGCCAAATCCGTATTGATGTTGCTAAACGACTGCTGGCGCTGAACTTTTCAGTAGCAACGGTGGCAGAGATGGTAGGTTTTTCTGATGCTCTCTATTTCAGCAAGGTGTTCTCAAGAGAGGTTGGGATGACCCCAACGAATTACCAACTCCAGTGCAAGCGTAAAGGTCAGTAAAGAGCAAAATTTTTCATATCAGTGCAATGTATCCCATTGCTTGAATTGCCACCTCTCTGCAAATTTTAGAGTGGGACGAAAAGATGCAAAAGCAAAATCTCAAAAGGAGAGGTGAGGAACGATGATGCAGCGAAGAAATCGGGGCGCTTTCACCCTCATTGAATTGTTGGTGGTGATCGCGATAATCGCGATCCTGGCGGCGATTCTGTTTCCCGTGTTCAGCACAGCACGGGAAAAAGCCCGCCAATCAGCATGCCTGTCAAATTGCAAGCAGTTAGGCTTGGCGTTCCAACAATACATTCAGGACTACGACGGGACTTTCGGTGGTCCAGCGCCTGGCAATACAGAAACGGGTTGCTGGCCGAGACCTTGGGGTCCTCCCTACCAATGCACCTCAAGTCAATGGAACCGATGGGGGCAATGGGTTTTGGGGTTATTTGTTCTAATCCCACCCTACACCGATCCCAAAACTGCTCCTGTTTCAGATGAAGCCCGTAGCAGCATTATAGTCACCCAAGGAGCACTCTTCACTTACTCCCGCAACGCTCCCCTTTACATTTGCCCGTCCGACCATCGCGGTAAGGAAAAGAACTTGAGTTACTCGTTTAATCTCTGGTTCGGTTACATCCCCGACGCGCAAATTCAAATTCCAGCCGATGCCGTAATTGTCATTGACGAGGCTGAGACCTTGAACGATGGACTTTTTGTCCCACCACCAATTGACTGGCCATCGTTCTACCACAACGGCGGTGCGAACTTCATCTACGCGGATGGGCACGCCAAATGGATGCGACGAGAGCAAATCGTGCCAGGCACGAGACGACGACCTTGGGTTCCTTTTGAACCATTCTCTTGGACCACTCGTTGCCAAACTTGCCCTGGGTAATTGTCTTAAGAGTGCGTTACCTTTCACTCTTGCTTTTGTGATTTGATGTCACTTGCGCATCTCTCTTAGTTACCTTGCAGTCCTTTGAATTTTCGCTAAGCTACTGCTGATACAGTGGCCGTTGCTTGCGATTTTTCTGTGAAGCCTTTCAAGGCTATTGGCAGAACTTCATCCATGTGCCTGACGAAGACCAGTTGCAGTTCTTTCAGGACTTTAGAAGGTAAATCCTGCAAGTCCTTTTCGTTTTCCTTCGGCAAGATAACGACTTTCAAGCCCGCCCTGTGAGCACCGATGAGTTTTTCTTTTATCCCGCCCACTGGTAAGACTTTGCCTCGCAATGTTATTTCACCTGTCATGCCAACTTCCCTTCGCACTGGTAGACCGAGCAATGCTGAGATGAGCGCAACAGCAATCGTTATTCCAGCG
>CALDGA010000027.1 GCA_937942085.1 uncultured Flavobacteriales bacterium | reverse complement strand
CCTCAGCCACAAGTGATAATCCCGCAGGGTTTGCCAGCAGATCGCGCAAGAAGGAAGAGGCCTCCGGCGAATGAGCGACCTGCAAAAGGAGCATGATCGGGTCGTGCTGCTTAAAAGAGCTAAGCACCATTTGTGCCGCCGACCATCTAGATGCTGACCGGGACACGAATGGGTATTGCGCTCCCCCAGATAGCAAGCGACCGGCGAATTCGAGTGTATTCCAGAATTTTCCTTGATGGATTGAGCGGTCTGGAAAATACTCATCGAATACCTCATCAATCGCGGCTGTGTCCCTGAGGAAGTACATGAGCGGCCTCACCACGTTGGTCTCATGCACTACGTCAGAGCTGTTGGCATACTGTTGAATATTCGGAAGAGTAACATCAAAAAAGCGACGGACCATAAGTTCATAAGGTCCTTCCTCGGGAAGGGCGCCCTTTACAGACTGCGGATAGAAACTTCCATATCGCTTGACGAACGTATTTGCGAGCTCATTCGCCTGTTCGGCAGAGATTTCCGGTTGATAGTTCGGATTTGGACTAATAAGCGTAGGCTGCAGTCCCGGGACCACCGGAGGCACATACGCTGCCTCGCCTAGTCTCTTGAGCCCTATCCAGGACAGTAGGCCTGCATGATGTACGAGACGGCCCCGCCATTTGGACGGGAAAGCTAGTCCTGCAACACTCCCAGAAGCCCCTGCAATTTCCGGGGCGGGCGTTTCCTGTGCCAAATAGGGCCCCCACCCTAAACCTTCATAAAACGTTAGTGTGGGCGCATAAGACAGGGCGGTCTCTCCAGACGAGCCGGTTGGATCATAGAACTGTGCTATGGAATCAAAAAGTTGTCTGCCCGATTCTGCCTGACGTGCAAGCATGGGTACATTAATCACCCCTCTCTCTTGCCGGCGAGGGCGTGCGTTTGCGTTGGGCTCTGGCGAAACCGATATCGACCCCTCCGAAGGATTCAACAACTGCTGAATTCTCTGCAATGGCGATAATAGCTCGTTGGCTGGCGACTGACGCTTTTGCGATGTAGATGTCCACCACTGGTTGTAATCGCCAGCCCCTCGCGGATAGCTAGGCCGCGGGCCAGATAAAAACGACCAAGTCGACTGAAGTTCCTGCTGCTTCTGGTTAATGCCGAATTGATTTGGCCCCTTTGGCGCGCCCGGTAAAAGCGGCTTGTTGGAGTAGGGCGACCCAGGCATCGGCTGCTTCTGGTTAATGCCGAGTTGATTTGGCCCCTTTGGCGCACCCGGTGGAAGCTGCGTGGGCAATGCGTCCACACCCGAATCCAGTATCTTAGGCATATACGAATCAGGCATAGGCGGCCCTTTTAGTGCAGTTACTTTCGCGGATCAAATACTCGATTCGTGGCTTGTACAGGCACAATCACTACCTGTTTGTTTTCTTCCTCCAGCTCTTCCTGATGTTTTTGAAGAAGATTGGTAAACAGCGTTCGTTTTTCAACAGCGGACTTGCGAAACAACCGCTCATACAGCGTAGGATGGCCAGGATAAATAAGCGTCGGACGACGGTCTATCATCAGTAAAGCCCTACATTGGCATCTGAGGACCCATACTTGCCGCTTGTTGTGCCGCCATGGCTCTACCCATAATCCGTCCTTCCGATTCCGCTCTGGAGTCCATTTGACGTAGATACTCTTTGACAAGAGCATGAATGGTTGGGTTGCGCTTTTGAAGCTCTCGCAAGAGCGTAATACGACGCTCGGGCATTGCATAAATCGCTTGCGCCCAAGTCTGCGCGACTTGCTCAAGCTCCTGCGGCGAACCTTTGAACATTTCGAGACTGGCCATTGCCGACGAAATTACATCGGGCGGGCTTGCAGGAGGCGGGCCGCCTGCCATAGCCGCAGACGGCGGCATGGCTCCAGCTGGTCCCATCATGCCCTCCAGGGTAGGCGGCAGTGGAGGCATATTGATCATCTCCTCCATCGCCTGAGTCTTCTGTAGCTCTTCTTGCGTCTGCTTGGTCTTTTGGGCAATTAACTTTTCGTCTTCCAATGCTTGCTGCAGCTCCGTTTGCAGATCCAAACCAAGCGCTTTGAGGCCAGATGTCTTCGATACCAATCCACCCGCCATAAGCTGCAGACGAGCCATTTGCCGGTTGAGATCGTCGTACAGCGACGGTCGGACAAGATGGACGCGGATAGGATCCCAACCAAGAATCGAAACCAATTTATCGGCAATCCATTGCAAAAGGGTATTAAACGCTTTCGTTAGATGCGACCAGCAATTCTCAAAGAGTCGAAGAGCTACCGGAGCGCCAACAAACGCAAGCGTGCCGCGATATAACTCGGCAGGAATCCCTATCGAATCCAATAAATCGGCCTTTGTGTACTCCAAAAGCTGAACGGGAATGAGATTACTGCCTTCTGCGCCAATAAGCTGGTAACGGACGGGAAATGGAAAGAACTCCCATCGAGTCGGATCTACACGTCGGGCATGAATCGCGGTTTCCAGCTGCTGTTTCAATGCAGCCATGTCGCTCATCATGACCGGATCCGCTAGCGGTGGCCCTTTCGTCTCCGGCGAAATGATCCGTAAAGGCATAATATAATCAAGCGCAATGGCTTGATTGCAGCGGTTGTAAATCGTTAGAAGCCAAGCTTGTCGGAATTGGGTAAGAATTCGGCTGATTCCCCATCCAAACAGATTGATCCCCGCAAGCGTCGATTCTTTGGCGTGGAAAATGACGGAATCGTTAAAGCGAAAGTTTTCGCCATTAAGACATGCTTGAATAATGGCCTCTGGGGTGGTAGCGAGTACAAGCGGTTTGCCAGTTTCAATAAACGTTTTCAGGTAACCAGGAATACGCCAATAGTAACGGCATTCGTCGTTGTAAGGCGAATATTCAATTTCAATTTCGTGCGGCGACCATCGACGAAGTTTGAGGTCAGAGGGTTTGTTTAGAATCTTTTCTTCGACACGCCAAATACCAGAGGTTTTGCAGACAGGGCATTTCGCTGTAAGTTTGCCTTTGGACCACTTCGCTTCGTATGTTGGCTCGTCCAATACCCGTAAAAATGGCGCAACATGCGAGCAATCGCTTTTACTGCAATAGGCAAATTTCGTAACAGGCGTAATAACGCTTACAAAAGCATTGCCATACGTCAGATAGTCAAGTCCAAAGGATCGTAAGTGATCGTAAATCTTTAGCGTGTTTTCAAAATAATCCTTATAGTTCCGACGTGCCGCTTGATCGCCGCCGGTAACTTCAATCTCCGTAATGAAATACGAAACAATACGGTCCAGAGCCGCTCTATAGGTTGGTTGCGATGACACAATAAATTCACATAACGACAACGCATCCCGATGCGTTGTCGGAAACTGAGTGCTTGCGTAATCAAACCACGGCGCTGGAAACGGCGATCGCTGCTCGTCAAAAAACTTCAATAGCGGACTTTCAAACATGGTTTCGTTCCAAGATTAGAATTTAAATTCTAATTCTTGCCCGAAGTTTCTTTCCTATTTTGCCTATCTTTTGGATCTTTAACCTGCTTTGTCAACATGCGTTTTTCGAGAGCTGTTAGTACGCTCTTCTCATTCGCCGCAAGTTTCGGCGTTGTGATCACCCCCTGTTTAGAGAGCATCTTTTGGGCCTCCTAAATCAAGGCAATCGGTATATTCCATAACGCAAAATTCCAAATCCTTATATTGGAATACAACAATTTTTGCAGAATTGAGCTTGAACGATTTAGAAAACGTCGGAACGGTCATAACCATATCCATAGCAAGGTTATTCTTAAGCGAGATCTTATTTAGAGCGGCGATTGAATTCAAATCCGTAATACAGACAATTGCCTTTTGATTTTCGAGGATCAAAATATCGTCATAAGCAATCGTAATGGTAATCGGTAAATGAGGGCTTGAGAACTCCGCTTTTATCATCTGCGTATTTGTCGGAGGTACTGGATTTGTTGCTACAGACTTCAAAGGCATCGCACGCGCTTGGGATTCGGTCTTATTTGGCTGAAACACAACTTGCTCCACATGTAAAACGTTACGATCGTCTAAATAGTAACGTACAACCGGCAAATGCGTCCCATATGGGTTATAGCCCGGCTCAACGTCATTTACACTTTTCGGTATAAGCGTACAACCCTTTGGAAGCAAGGACTCTAGCGCGAACGGATCTTGATCCGACATACATCCTCTCCTCTATCGAGAAAGAAATGCCAACAAGCTCGAAGCGACCTCAGTTGCAGGACCATGGCTGATTGGTAGAGGAACAAACCGATCAGCGCACCGTAATCCTTTTATAGGACCCGTAACCAGCTGCCATCGGACCCCCTCAAAGATAGATACATAGATTGGAACATCTGGCATTTCGAGCTGCTGGCGCTGCAGTTGCTGAAGCCGTTCAAGACATTGATCCATCGATTCCAATTCAAGGACCTGGGGTTCGCCTACATCCTTAGCAATGACTAAAAAAAATCGGTGATTTTGTACTTTCGTTAGAGCCTCTTTGGCCTCCTGACACATTTCCTGCAACTCAGAAAGGCGCTGCACCAGCTTGTCGATTTCCATAACGATCTACCTAGCCAATACTTAAATCGGATTTTGCAAGCTCAAGAAGCCACAACGCATCGGCGTGATTATCGTCAATAATCTCTAAGTCTGGCCATTTTGTTTTGGCTGCAGCAAGCATTGCCGTTTTACTTGCTGTCCCCTTACCGGTTGCAAATTTTTTAATCTGCTTAGGCGAATACCCTTTATATTCAACGCCCCGATCATGCGCCCAGAGCTTTACGACAGCCTGGAATTCGGCATTAGACCGAACGGCATTTCCAAACCGCAAGTTACGCGCTGCTTCAAACACTAATAAGTGAACGCCTAGTGCGTTATAAACGGTTTCCAATTTTGCCCTTAATCGGACCAGGCGCATACCGGAACTTTCATCCGGTTTAATCGAAAGATCCCACACTCCAGACATTCCCCCGCTATGCGCCCAGCCGCATTTTCGTCCTAAATCCAATGCTAGAACATTCATAGAAGATCCCTAACGCTGAACGCCATCTTGAGTTTTCCGATCGGTTTTACCGAAAACTCCTTCGCAATCGAATCAAATGTCTCGCCATAATTGGTACGCTGAAGCAGTTCAGAAAACCGTCGACCGTCCAATTTACCCGAATCGTCGCAGGCATCTTTAATTAGCTCATCTCCAAACGCGGATTCTAATACATCTCTTGGAATGTTCGCCACAACGTCTTTAAAGGAATAAACCAAACCGCTTGAACCATTAATAACCAAATCGTTGTAAAAATCCACAACCTCTGCTGTCTTTAATACATCCCATTCGGGTACAGATACAGGTGATGTTAGAGACTTTTCGTCAAGACCTTTCGGATATTGCAGATTGTTTTTCTGATAAATCGTAGTAATGGCATGCGTTAGTTTAGCAGTCTGCTCCTGGGTTAAGGGAGGATTGCTATTCAGATAAGCACGTAACTTTTGCAACACTTGATAATGGGGTGTATTCGGGCTGAGAACGTTCAACGCATGTCGAATCAAGCGCACAAGATGGGACACTGGGACGATAAATTGGTGCGAAACGCTACCAAACTGGGCCGACGGAGCAAGAAGTGTTGCCGATTTAACGATCCGGTCATCCACTTCGGCTATGCCGCAATCGTTTGCACGCCGAATGATGTTACTAGCAAAGGTTTGTCGAACATCTACCGGCATTTCCGACGCATACGTAACAAAGTATTCGGCGGCTTTGAGAACCTCCTCTTTTGATCGCATCGGCCAATATCGGTTACCTTCCGAATCAATATAACCGAAAACCTCATCCGGCCATAGCGCAGGATTATGAGTACAGGATGCCTCGTAAGCAATGCGTTCTACATCCTCAACCACATTAAACGCTTCGGCAGCTTTACGAAGCGAAGCATAAATTCGATCAAACTCTTCGGGTTTAAATTTCGTCTGCTGCTCAAACAGATAGGCCGTCGAAACGCATACAGCTTCCGGCGAATGAATTGGAAAGCGTCGGCGTTCGGGATCGGCATAAAGGGTTTGTTTATCATCACCCCTAATAGCTTGTTGACTTGCGGTCTTTACGAACGCCGGCATCGAATAAGCGCGCAAAACACGTGCAGTCTGTTGCCCGCTTTGATCGGTCTGCTGGTCGAAGATCATTTAACACCCCTCTGTAGTAGTAGAAACAGAATCAAACCTTCTCATATATTAATTATGGTGTTTGGAATACTTTATTGAAACAGCTAAAAAAATACGGGAGCGTCCCGGTGTTGTGGTCGGCTAGCTATTTCTTTAAAGCTGCATCAGCCAGCAGACCAGAAACCACTAATACGATCAGCGCCGCCCACCAAGTAAGCTGGCCGGTCTGATAGCCGATAATGACCGAAAAAAGACCGGCAATCGCCCCGTAGGCGAGCGCGAGCGTAACAATACCATCAAACAAACCTCGCATTGCACTTCTCCTTATTAGCGACAAACAAAAAGGCCGGTTATCATGGATAACCGGCCCACCTTCTCCGGAGAAAGCAAAATACAACGGCTGTGTCAGGCAGCTGAGCATGCCTAATATGTTGGCCGCATCCGCTTTAGCCTGACAGCATCGTTAATAGGCGGCTTCAAAAGCCGCAATCAAATTGGGCCATCTATCCGTGGCCACCCAAATTGCTAAACAGCCATAATTGGTGGCATCGGCAAAATCGCACGTTTTGCCGGGCCGCCTGCTAACACGTAAAATCTGACCGGAGGCAGTCTCAATTTTTTCCTCTCTTAAGGCAAGAAACTCCTTAATCAAACCAGGCGAATCGGTCGAAACGTAGTCATATTTGAAAAAACGGATCTGTCCTAATCTTATCAAATTGCACAAAAACTGCAAACTCCTCGCCTTATCAACTCGATAATAATCCCTAGGTTGCTGCGCAGTTGCTGGCCGGTGGATACAGATCCCCCCTTTAGACGGGGAGGAATAAACCATTGGCATAATTCTTGCCTGATCTATTCCGGCCTGCGTCAGCAGTGTTTCTCTAATTACACCACTTACGTTATAGTCGTGTGCTACAATATTTGGTTTAAATTGATCAATATAGTAAGCAATCTCTGCTGCTTCTCTAAGATGGTCGAACGGGGTGAGAAGCTTCTTGCCCCAGATGACATCGATGATTCCGTCGGATCGCAACCCGCATAGAGCCAGACAGGTAAAGCTGATTTCTTCCTCACCTCCGCCTCCCCAATCAATACCTAACGAGACAAGCTCGTAATTTGTTCGGACCTTTTTAGCTTCTTCCAAAGTATTTTCATGCAAAATAGCAACACGTTTTAAATCCGATTCGGACAGTAACGATTCGCTTAAATCATAAGGCCATCCTAAAACTTCATTGTAAAACTTATTAATCGACATCGCGCTGGAGCCATGTTGCTTTGCAACCAATCGTGCCCAATGCTTAGGATGCATGCAATGATACGGAATAATAATCTGCGGAATGTGATATCCAGCCGCTTCCCACCGTCGATCGGGATAGGCATGAACCCACCTCCCCATTCGGGGGGAAATAGGCTTTCTGCAGTTGTAGCAAATAGTACCTGGAATTTCCTCGGAAATCTGATCATGAACAGGGCCGATCATCTTTTCTAGGTGAAACTCGGGCGAAGGAATATTCCATGTGGTCTGCCCGTTTGTCGTGCAATGTGTACACGGAATAAACCATTCCGCCTGACTACTTTCTTCCCATAAAACCGTAAGGGTGTTATCTAACGTAAGCGGTGTTCCGCTGAAAAACTCCTGTTGTCCAAACTCGGAATGGGAAATTGATTCTCGAACAATCGGCAGCAGATCAAGTTGAAAGGACTGGACCTCATCAATAACCAAGCGAGAGGCTGGAATACCCCTCACACGGGTAGCATCCAAAAAGGCAAAGCTAAAGAGAATCGATGAGCCGTTTGCGAACTGTTTCTGAAGGACGCGGTTTACGTGTCCTGGCTGAAGGAAAAGGGACTTAATCGGCGATTGACTTAGAAGAGGATTAAAAAACATCGTACTCAACCGCGCCGCCTGCTCGAAAAGCGGTGTTACCACCAAAATCACAATATGCGGCGTCGTTGCTGCAATTAAGATATTATGTACGGCCACATTTGTGCTTTTGCCGACCTGCCGACCCGACATTACGACGGTCCGCGTCGGCTGTTTTACGTTATATAGCTCCTCGAAAACGAAATGATCCTTTAATGTATACGGCTTATTCCGCAACGAAAAGAACAATGGCAGAAACGGGGCCAAATTTTTAATTTTGCCCGACGCAATATCGCTACATAATGTTGTAAATTTGCGCAAAAGCTCAACGGTCATAGCAGCGTTTCGCTATGATGGCAAACCTTAATACCGTGCGCTTGAAGGAACGCCATAAAATCTCGAGACGAAAGATTAAGTAGCGGATAAGATGCTGTCTGCGCAGCAAATGCCGTAATAAAGTTCCGGTGAACCTCATTTGGTGTTACCGCAGCAAAAGATAAACGATATAACTCTGAATTGTAAATCAACTCAATCATCCACGTGTTTCGGTCAATATCAAATTCGATACGCGCTATTTCAAATCCTACTTCAATACGGTCCTTATACACCCAGTTGCCGTTGATTAACTTTAATACTTTATTTGGAGACAAAACGATCGTTCTATCCGTTCGAGAAATTTGTTGGCGTGTTCCTGTAAGGTCGTTTAAACGCCGATTTTTGCGACAAACAGTTTTTAAGAACTCCTCTGCCGTAATTGTATTCAGAAGATCCTCATCAAAATAAACGTATCCCTCGTGCGCAAATAAACTAATAAACTGTTTGTATTCCTGTAGCTCTGAAAAATCACGACCGGTTGCATTGACAAGAACGATATAGTCGACCGGGCGACTCAAAAGAGTACTAAGCGAAGAGCGATCTTTAGAAACGCCTGGAAGACAATAGAAATTCGGGAAATGGCCCGAGATTATCGAACGTGCAATTTCATCTTCTCCAAATCGATACGCTCGGGCTAAAAGCCGAACCGCATCGGGAAAACAAAGAATATAACATAGATCCGATCGTTCCTTTAAAAAATCATTACCAAACAAAAGACCAAACCCTTTTGTTTTCGTCGCCCCAACAAGCCTAGGGGTCCGACCTAATACATAAAGCGATGAAACGCGATTAGGCAGGTCAAAAACCGAAACAGCAAATTGCTTCCTATAAACGCAAAAATGGCGTGCCAACTGTGAACCGACATTTAAATCAGAAATATTCAGCCTAAAATGCTTCGATAAGAAGCGGCAAAAGTCCACTAGCTGGGGGCTACCAATCTCCCCTGCTGGAGGTAAAACGTGAAGTTTTGACGAAAATCGCTTTTTCTTATCTGCCGGGCCTGCAAAATCACACGTCGGACAATAAATCCAATGAATATCGCCTACATATTCCGTAACCGTACCGCCACAGATGAAACAATTCATTACGCGGGCCCTAATTTCTTAAGCGCATCCTTAATTTGTTCCAACATCCGTTGAATAGACGGGGGAATATCATCCGGAGTTGCAACGTCCCGGACCGCACAATGAAGTGCGGCTAAGCATGCCTGCCCCAACTTAATATAAAAAGCAGCTTGAATGGCTGGAGGCAGTGAACTAAACCCGGAAACACGCAGTGCGTCCTTTATCTCCAGATCTAGTCGAGTAAACACTCCCTCCAGCGTTGGACGATATTGCTGCAACGCCGATCGCGATACCCCAAAATAGTCCAATAACTGCCGGTACCAGGGTTCCTTCTCGCTACTGTCAATCGCTCCCTGTACCGCAATAACAACCAAATTTGGACCTAAATAAAGAAGATCACGATGAGGTGCATATGCTGGCGTAGTGGATGCATCGCGTGTCAATGGTCTAAACTGAAACATCGTATGCTTCCTTAACTTATTAGATACACCGGACGGCCATCACACCGCAAAGAACAATGACAACAAAAAGTGTCTCCCCCTCGAGCGCATCGCATAGCGCTCTGACGCAGCGGGACACGAACATCGAGCATTTTGCGATTTATTTTGCGCATCGAGGGGGAGACAGTCAACGTTTTTGGAACCAAATACCACAAATCTCTCAATGGCTTTGCTACGGCATAAAACAATAATCCATCCAAAAGGTCATATCGTCGAATACTTACAGTCCGCTTAAGCTTAGGATAAATTACACGAAACAAATAGGTCGGATAGCGGACAGAAAGCCTACAGGGTTGACCGGCAAGCGGTCCGGAAAGAATATCCGTAATACAAATAAGCCGTGCAGCATCAGGGTCGAGCTGACTATAGCGAATTTGGTATGCAACAGGTTCGTAGCTCGCCGATTCGGAAATGTCGGCTAACGATTTCTGGTTTACAGCCAAAAACCAAGCAAGACGCTTCAAATCCTCTTCGGTCAGACGCTGATTGAAAAACGGAAGCAAAAATTCCTTAATTGTTTCCTCATCTGTATTCAGCTCTTCGCTAATCGTTTCCGAAAACCGAGCAAACCAAGTACGATCCAATACTTTGTGCGTAAAATAAAGCGACGCGGCATACAGATTAAGATAACGCCATCGCGCTTTTTTAAGAGAAAGTCGATATTTCACCCTCCCACTACCTCCCAACCGAATTAGAATTTAAATTCTAATCTTGCTCTTCGTCGTACTGATCCTCGTCGGTTTCCTCAGCCGACTCTACGATCGTAAATTCTGTATCAATCGCTTCCGGCTGTTCGGAGGTATTAAAAGCAGACGCCAACTCATCAATACATGCCGAAAACCGCTCCACCGCATCGCTTAGCAACATGGATACCTCCTGTGCTAAAGCATGTACTTCAACAATCCGATCAAAAAACGCAGGATCTTCGGCAAAAAGTTTTGGATCAATCTCAGCGAGTTCGGCCAGCAAATCATACTCCGACCCAAACCAAACGGTCGTAATTTTGTTTTTAATCGCTGTCAGCGCATTCTGCATTGACAAAATGCAAGTTTCCAAATTTTCCGGAACCTTAGGTTTTCGACCCGGACCCCGCAATGGAGCCTTACCCTCCAGGCCTTTTAATGCTAATTGTAATTCGCGAACGGACCAATTCTGCTTCGCCGCTTCGATAGCATAGTGCTTCGCTAGCGAATCATCTGCTAATCGACTCAATTCCTTCATATGGCCGAAGGTCATCATCTTCTGCTTCGATGAAGCGGCAATCTCTAAGAAACGTTCCTCCGTCTCCCAGCGTTCGACGACGCGCATAGCGTCCATTAGGACTTTTGGATTAAGATTCAATTCCTGCGCAATAAGTGCTACACGCTGTACTCCAGTCATATTTTGTTCTAACGCTTTCGCTCGTCCATGTTCTGCCACAAATCGTTCGGCATGTTGATAAATCTCACAAATCAGTTCCCCAATCTTCCAGTAGCTTCGTAATTCTCCTTCAAGCTGTTTTGCAATAATCTCTCGAATTTGCTCCACCCGTACCTTTTCGAAATCGGTTAGCGCCTGAGCGCGACGAACAAGCTGTGAAGACATTTTAGACCTCCTTAAGCTAACGGTTTACGATTTACCTATTTCCGCCAATTCTCTTAAATTTGAGGATCGTTTAACTATTCGGACACCGTATCATCAAGCCCCTCCTCAATCTCGACAACGTCATCTTCTTGTTTGGCACCTGCAAGCCTCGATTCGGTATGCAATTGCGTCTGCCCAAATAGTTGCAACTGAGTAATCTCTAGGACTTTATATAATTCTTGCAGCAAATCCTCCTGTTGTTCGAGAATCATTCCCAACTCATGCGGTTGAATAGCATCCTCACGACCGATATTTAGCCGGTCGCACCAGAACAAGTCGCCACGCGACCTTTTCTGAATATCGAGAATCTTCTTAACTTTCGGTAATAAAATTTCCCGTTCGGAATTCGTTAGACCCCATCCGTCATGCAGCATTCGAACGGTCGATTCCCACCACTCGAAGCTGCTATATAGACGCGATTGGTTATCCTTAATTTCACGCCATTGGCGGAGGGTCACAAAAATGCGCTTATCCTGAGCGCCCCGGGAATTCTTGGTCGTTTGAAGCTGAATTACTGTCTCGTAATACGGAACACCATCCGCTTCCTTGCGCTCGGTCTTCGATCGAGCAACTCGAATTTCGGTCACGTTTTGGTGTTGCAGAAACTGCCCGCCTGGGGTGCGATAAGAAATCAGCCCCGTTACCGGGTCGATCGATTTCTTTAGGTGATTTACACCAACCAGCGTAAATGGCCATCCTTTGGTAAGTGCAGTATAAACGCTGAGCCAATCGCCGATAATCTGTGCCGCCTCGCCAAAGTGCTTCTCCGCATAGCCCTGTCGGGCAAATTTCTCCTGCAATCGTTGCGGCATTTTGCCCATATAGCTATCGATGCCAAAAATGATGGGTTTTAATTCCTCTTTTCGATCGCTATATTCCTTCTGAATTGCCTTAATGTAATCTGTAATGGTTTTTTGCCATCCTTCGACGGACGTACATTCTCGGACAATCGTTCGTTTGTCCTCCCAACCAATCACACTTTTGCGCAATTCTGGCGTTGGCTTGGTCTCGGTTTCGCAAAGAATCCCGACACCGCCACAAGCAATATGCCAGCGAATCATTTCCGCCAGAAGAGTCGATTTAAAGACCGCAGGCGGCCCGACAAGGTGATAAACAAGCCCTAATGGAAGACCCGAATTTTGCAACAAATAACGAACTGCCAGAGAGGGGACTGGCAGCCCTACCTCAAGCGAAGGAGGGCTGCCAGCCAGTTGGTCCTCTCGGGCATGTCGATCTGCAACCGCCGATACCACCGATAACAAAACATCGTCGACGGGTATCGGACGGTCGGATCGCTTATGCCGTGGTTGTTTCATTGCTAGAGTCCTAATAGTCCCTTCAGATCATCCGGAATTTCCTCAATTTCACCTTTGGGAAATATCACCTCTGCATTCGCGTCTACCAAATCATCGATTTGTGGTTCCTCCGTCTCGTCGACGGAATCCTTAACTTTTAACCTCTCCAAAAACCATTTGGGAAACAAATAGCCGAAAGTCTCTCCCAGGCACCGATCAATTACTTCAGGTGGTAACGGACTCTGGCAGATATATTCCACCTGTTCTTCCACGGTCGGGAAATGCAATACGTCCCAAAACGCTAGTTTCTTTGTAATCGTCTCGGCTAAATCCGACAATCGGGCACTGGTATTTTGAAACTGATCTTTAAACGTAATATCAAATCCCTGATATTGGGCACTCGACGAACGATAGATCAAGGCTAATTTGCCTTTATCCAAACTAATCGGATCAAAATCCGGCTGTACATTTACGGGAGCATCGCAGATATCCAGCATTCGCTCCCCTAATGCCCGGCGCAAAACCACAACATGCAGCGGTTCCGACTCGCCGGAGCCGAGATAATGTCCATTATATTTATGCAATGGGTGATGAAGTACCAGACCGAATACGAAGTAATGAATTTCGGGACGAATAAGTTTCGGCACCACGGACTCGTCCGCACAAAAACCCTGAATCAAGTTAAACTTGCGCCAATGCGGATAAACATGATTCGCTAACAGACGCCGAGCGTTGTTATACAAAACGTAATAGGGCTTCTCGCGAATGGAAAGCTCATCATCCGTTTCTCGGCTTCCCATAATAAACGTAATGCCTTGTCGACCTCCAATACTGGCAACCACGGCAGGATAAATCCAAGCGCCAAAATCACGCGGCTCGTTGCTTAATCGATATGGGGAAAGAACCTCCTGACCATCATCCTCGCAATATTTGGTAGGCAGAAACCGAAATACATTTATCGCTTCTCGACCTGCAAATTGTGAAAACGGCCAAATGTCGCGATACTTATCACGGAACTCTTTTTTAATCAACAAATTCTTACCACCGCGATCATCGAACATTAGACTTTTAAGACCTTTTCGAGCCATCTTTTCACCTCCTTTTCACGCCAACGATTAAGCCCAACGATCAAATATAGCCACATCCACATCAAACCGATAATAATCGCTATTTGGATACGCTACTCCATCCAAATTGCACGCCTTAAACTGTACCTTTTCACACAAACATTCAGGAATAAGCTCATATGCAACCTGTTGTGCAAATCGTTCTGGAACTTCAAGCAAACACGCATCATGAATCTGACAAATGATTCGATAGCCTAATTTTTCCTTATCGGGATGGAAATACAACTGAGAAAGGGCCAAGCTCATCGAATCGGCAACTGTTGCCTGCGGCAGGAAGTTCATTGCTTCCCGCTGTTGCTCGGCAATAAGCTCCGGCTCAGAAACGGGATAGAATCGTCGACATCTACCATAATATGTCCGAATCCAACCAGGATCAAATACTCGCTGTTTTGTCTTTTCCTGAAATACTCGTAATGCAGGATATGTTTCAAAGAACGTATCCAACAATCGCTCGACATCACGGAAGGATACCTGCGTTCCTTCCTCCAAACATTGCAGTTGAATCGCAGCCGCCCCGCGACCGTACAGGCTACCATAAACGATCGCTTTTGCCGCGATACGATAATGAGCAAACCCTTTCTCTTTCAAACTCTCTTTTACCGGTTTACAATTCAAACGAAACGCCTTAACGGCAATATTTGAATGAATATCGAAGTAATCAGGATGATCAGGATTGAGATTTGCTCTTCGGCAGTGCTCCAAAAGAGTTTTGTCCTGAGAAAATACTGCCATACAGAATAATTCAGCAATCTTATAGTCTGCCTCAACGAGTTTGTAACCTTTTGATGGTACCACAATAGAACGGAGCGGCCCAGGGTAGCGCTCCCCAGCTAGCAGGCTGTAGGTTGCCTCACGTTGTTTGGCAAGGTTCTGCATCTGGGGGCGCACGCTGTTGCAGCGACCGGTTTTTAAAATAGGCATAAAAAGGCTATGCACTTTACCGTCATCATGAATAAAGCGGCCAATTCCTTCAAATCGTAGTGCGTCTCCATCGGATTCTGTGCGTAATACCGTTTTTAATACTTGATCAAGAAGTCGCAAATCTCGAAGTTTTGCCGCTAGTTCACTTTGTGTCGATAAAATACCACAAACCTGCCGATCGGTGCTTGGTCTGGTTTTCAATTGCTCCGCTTCGTTTAGCGTCGACCACAATCGACCATCAGTCGTTTTTATAGGAGTTAAACCTAAACTGATGGCGCCTTCTGGTCGTTTGCGAATAGGTCTTCCTTCGGTATCCACAATGCCGGTATACCGTTCACCAAACAAAAATTCGACGCAATCGTAAATAACACTTCGAGGGTTAAACGTTGGCCAATTGATTTGTTCTCGGAACTGCTGAAGCTTTTCCGCATAAAGAAGCGAATATTCGAGCGATAACTTTTCTAATTGCGCCTTATCAATGGTAATACCCGTTCGGTACATCTCCAGCAACGCTGGATAAACCGACATAGCAATGTAAAACGGTCTCCAACATTCGAGTCCGTAGCCGTCATGAAACAACTGCTGACATTGAATATCCATCAAATCTCTCGTTGCTGCGGCATCGATTGCCGCATAAGGTAATAAAATATCGTCGGGGCAGCTTCCGTAGCCTAAAAGATCCTTTTTTGGTATGCCTATTTGCCGGCAATAGTCAGACTTCCATGCTTCAAGCTTCTGACTCCAAGGTACATAACCGGCACGAAGACATGCCATCGTTTCAAGATCAAAACTGCCTGTTTCATTTCTGGCATGTTCGGCCAAAGCGACATCGAAAATGCCGGCATACTTACCGCCATAAAACTCCTCATACTCAATACGGCGCAGAAGCTTCGAAATATCCACCTTTAACCAATCGGCCAGCCAGCACAGATCCAGTAAAAGGAATGAGCCTCCGATCTGAATATCGTCTCGCAAAAAGAAACGAGTCAACCGATCACGTACTGCATCTAAATCTGGTTGAAAACATAAGTTACCCTGTTGGTCAAATAACTTGATAATGTAGGCTTTAGGCCAGCTTTCACACAACTGAATCGTGCGTATATACGATCCAGAATTCGTAGGAAACTGACCGTGCCATTCAAGGTCCAGCGCGACCTTCTTAAGGCCCGGCTTATCTACAATTTCTTGAATACACCGATCTAAACCACTAATATCGGTAATCGTTTCATAGACGATTTTGGAATTTTTGGAAACGATCGTATTCGTCGTAAGATATTCCCGCAGCCGGGCAAGCTGCGCTTTCAACGCTTCGCGCAGCTCCGGCTGTCGACAAACAGCTGCTGGATGCAAGACAGCAAAAAGTTGGACCTCAAATGGATTTCCCTCAATATCGGCAAACGTCAATGTTGAATTAGATGCCGCTACGCGGTTAAGGCTCTTTTGTCCGCCAAAAACCCCCTTTACTGCATCCGATCCGAGCAGCACAAGCGCACGCGGTTTCAAAAGACGCACTTCCTCTTCCAACAGCGGCTTACAATCGGTTATCCAGCGCATGGGAAGCGTTGTCGCAGCACGATTTTCCGCCACCCAACGCACAATATTCGTAACATACATGTGATCAATTTCGGACTTCGTGAATCCTACCTCCTGTAAACACTCATAAAGCAATTGTCCGCTAGGCCCTACAAAGTTCCTATCGGCTGCGACCTCCTCGTTTCCGGGCGCTTTGCCGACAAGGACCACGTCCGCTGAACCGATAGGACCCTTTTCTTTGCCGTTCCAAATATGCCCGCGCACGAAGCGGCATACAAAGCTAGCGCGTCCATCGCTTAAGCGAATGCGAGGTTGATTATGCGAATACAAAAGGTAGAAAAGCCATGCGTTAAGACGATCCTGCTCATCAGGATACGAAAACATAGCATTGGCTAACCCGTAGAAGTCTTCCGATAACCGGGTAGCCGCTAATGATTTAATGGGGATAAAGCGATATTTAGAGGCCAGCCAATGCGTTCCCCGAATCAGTTCAAGAAGGGTCTGTTCCGTAATGTTCAAGTTCGGGTATAAGCGCATATAGTTGCTCCCTGCTTAGTTTTCCTGGATCATTCGGCGCATCACGAATGATCCGTACGTCCGATTGATTTAAATCCCGTGCAATCGCCTCCGCCTCTTCCGACGCATCGGGGTCCAGAAAAATAATCGTCGGCTTATTTAAGCGTCGCAATAGCCTCTGCTGGTGCGCAGATAACGATTTGCCAAAAATAGCCACTGCTGGAAGTCCAACATTCAAAACGTCCAAAATCCCTTCGACAACAACGATAAAATCGCATTGGCTCGCTACATCGTAATTATAAAGGAAGGATTTAATTGATGAACCCGGAGGACTAAAGTACTTCGGGCAACCTTTGGTAATCGGCACTCCAATATACCGACACTGCCAACAAACCATTTTCCCTTCAAAATAGATCGGGAAAACTAATTTGTCAATAGCATATGGAAATAACTCCGAATCAAAGCAATAATAAACATCAAAATGCTTATAAACAAAGTCAAGATTAAGGCCTCGATTTAATAGAAACTGGTTCGATTTGTGCTGTACCGAAAGTTCGGAAATCTTAATGCAGGAGCCGGGAAGGCTCGAATAGATAAGAGGCGTTTTTAGACTAGGTTCTGTAATCTGCGTCGGCAAAGCAACCGAGGAAGGCAGGAGAATCAGATTTCGCAATTCGTCCATGGCAGCGCTATCCTGCAGACAGTTATTGTGAAAACATGTCGCGAGATGATAGCGCCGGCGACCTCGAATTTCGGTACCATAGGCATGACTAATCCATAGCCTATAGCGATGATCGGGATCGCCTTTTTTTACACAAAAAGGACAATTAACCCGATACGTTTCGCCGTAGTCAATGACACGAATTGACGTGGGCCCAAAGACATCAGGAACCCACACAAGCGGCGCACCCGTCTTCGCAACCTTAACCGTTCCGAAAACGTGGTTCAACCGTCGGTAGAGACGTTCGTTTAACATGTGAAGTCCGATTTGGATTAGAATTTAAATTCTAATCCAGGTTGATCTGAGCGTCTTTTTCATTCCATAGCTGTTGATGCATCATATAGCGAATCTGTAAAATCTTGACTTTCGCCTTACTCCCAGGCAAATGCCGAGTCGGAGCCGGCATCTTCTGGGGTTCCTGGACTCGACGATCAATAATCCGCGGTCTTTTTGATCGTTTTTTTCGCATAACCTGGCTCCTCCTCCCGCAGGATTCGTCTGGTTACGTGATCAAGATAATAATGATCGTCGTTAATAATGCGGCTGAACTTGTCGTCAATAATACAAACTAAATTGTGTTTTCCAACTCCGCGGCGCGTTTTGGTCCACGAAAGCGTAAACGCATTTGTTTCGGGATCCTTCGGACCAAAAACAATTGCATTCCATGCATTCACCGCAAAATTGCTGCACCAAGCGGCATCCGCATGGGATACGGCTGTCGTTGGTGCTTGTTTTGCAACTTGGCCTCGTAGTTGATGGACCACGTAGACAACAGCACCTGTTGGCAAGGCAATATCCTGATAAATGCGATCGACAAACGTTTCCAATTCCAAAACTATTGCCTTTTCGTTAAAGCGATTCTTTGTCTGTAAATAGCGCCGTACCACCATTCCTGCCCAATCAATCACCAACATTTTCAAACGCTTTTCCTGACTCTGGCAGAGCCGGTCGAGCAACGCACTAATTTCCGAAATACCTCCATTGCCCAGCGCTTTACCGCCGTCGCGGCTAAGGCCGGAACAATCAAAAACACGAATCGTCGGCTTAATAAAAGTCATTGCCGCTAAATAGCGCTCGCGTTCCCCACGGCGTTCCGCATAAGGGTTGTTCTTGAAAAACTCCAGTTCATAAGGCTGCAAATTATCTTTAGTTGATAACTCATCAATACTCCGAATCGTTTCCAATCGCTCGCGCAAAATTTTCGCTGCACAAGAAATAATACGTTTGCTGGCAGCCGCAGCCTTATCCTCATAGCCTAAATAGACAAATAAGCCCGCGTTCTCTTTGTTGTCAAAATAGTCTTTTCTGGCGGCATAGGTGAGTATCTGCAAGGCGAGTGTCGTCTTTCCCACACCAGTGCCGCCTAAAATGACATTGACATCGCCGGGGTAAGTAATCGTATATGCGTCCCAAAACGGCAATCCAACCAAAAAGCGTTCTTGTTGATCCTGTTCAATCCAACGGGACGGATCGATTTCCCCGTTGGGTGCTTTATCCAGCAGCTCAATTTCGGCAAACTTTTCTGAAATCTGTTTCACAATAGAAGGCAAGTCTTCGTCCGTTTGCCCAAGATAGGCATCTTGCGTCTGTTGTTGGAGACGCTTGCGGAGTTGATCTTGCAAAAATCGCTTAAATAGCTCAATACCGTATTCGGTATTTTTAATAATTTCATCTTGCGAAACCTGGTCGTAAAGCCAATTTACCAGGTCTTTTGCATTGTCCAAATCGTGCTCGCCGCACGTCGGGCTTGTTTCGACGAGCGACAGATATTCGCATTCAAGAATTGCTCGATCCGGAACCGAGCCGCGAGTATTTGCGTATTGCGACAAAAGGTTGAACAAAATTTGATGAATGCGCTCAAGCCCAATTGCATAGAACGAAGCCAAATGCGGTCGACTTGTGTTAAAGACTTCTCGATTATGGATTAAAAAGGCAAACAGATATTCCATCGATGTAGCACCGGGCCGAGCAAACGCACTCATGATAAATCTCCAAACAGTTCGGATGGAACAAATCGGCCCCAAACCCGACTGTATCCGACCGGATCGAGACCGAATTGAATTTTAGCTAACGTCTTTAGCTTCGGCAAAATTGCGGATCGGGATTCTGTTTTTGCGACAATATATCGGAAAAGAGGCGAAATATCGTTGTTGGGATCGAGTAAGATACGATCTAGGTTTTCTCTTCCCAACTGTTGAAATTGCTCTTTGAAGCGACACATGTCGGCGCGAAGTCGCATTTCCAGCTCCGCATCAGCAAATTTGTCGAACTCACTATAATAATCGAGCGCCCGCTGCGTTAAAAGATGGGTCGGAAAAATTTTTTTGTTGGGACGAGAAGCGAATTGAGAGTAGATAAATCGCTCGACATTTGTTATCCCATGTCGCAGCAACTGCTGAGCAATCTTTGTCCAAATCGGACGAAAGATTTTGCCCTTAGATTGCCCGCCATCCCATTGGGGGATTGGCTGGGCTCCATATTGGCTATCTGCTTCATTATTGAAATAGTTGTAAATCAAGAAGTAGCTAGCTCGTATCCGTTTGGTAAGCTGCTGAAATTCATCCGTCTCTGCCTGCATCCACTGCTCAATGTTTGCATCGGCAATTGTTCGTGCGGAAGGTTCAAACCGATGCGCTGGAGGTATCATGGTCGACCTCCAACAATTTGCTGATCTTATTACCCAAATTGGCCATTTGGGTCCAGCCGTTCTTGGTATATATTCTACGTCGGAATAAACTCCGTTGATAGGTCCACTGATCAAATTTATCAAGGAAATCGACCACAACACCGACACGCTTGCCGGTAACCGGATCGATTCGGGCAACACGGCCCGGCCACTGATGGCAATTTATTTCGCTGCCACCACCATCAGCTCGAATTAAAACTTGAAGCCCATCAAAACTAACGCCGGTAGCCCAAATGGGGGTAGCGATGGCCCCTAAAAGATCGCGATTCTCGAATCGACTTTTTAGCTCACGTCGCCGCATCGCGGTTACGTCGAGCTTCGCGTTTGGAAACAGCCCTTGTAATCGTCGAAACTGCGGTGTGCCTTTCGTTAAGCCCGAAAAGCATACTTCAAATTCTGGAAGCAGCTCTTGTAAGAATAACGCATGTTCGATGGTCTCTACAAGAATGAGCACTTGCATGCCTTGTTCGTAATAACTGCGTGCGGCAGACGCAATCATATGATTCCGTTCATGGTTCCTCCAATAGGCAAATCGCTTACGTAGCACCTGGTTTTGATAGTAGCGCGAAACGGTCGTCCCTTGGTGCACATCGCGCCAATCGACCAAAATAGGAACGAGTAGCCCAGCAGAAGTCGCCTCCTGCCACTGCGTAGAAAAAATAATTGGCCCAAATAAGGCCTCTAAACGCTGATGCAAATTATCTAAACGTGCTTTGGGCGTTGCGCTGAATCCAAACATGCACGCATCTTGGTAACGTCCCAATGCCGAAGCGCATCGATCTGTGGCGAGCTTATGAACCTCATCCACGAGAACTAGATCCGCATCCGGTCGAATGTAGCTTAGACTCATGGACGAAATAACCGTGATACGATCCTCGGATTTATAACCTCCGTAGGCACGTCCAACGTTCGGCGTATGCTGAAGAATGTGGCGCCGAATGTCGTCTAAAAGCTCATTACCATACGATATTACATCAATCTTTGCTTTTGGGTAAAGAGCACATACCATCGAAATGAGTTTTGTTTTACCAAAGGCAGGAGCTGCCTCTACAATACCGCCTAAGCGTTTGCGAATCCGGGAAACAATTTTTGCAAGACAGAGCTTCTGCATCGGTCGAAATACAAAATGCTTCAAAACGGCATCCCAATCCTCAGTATATGCAGACTCACGGGCACGGCGCTCGTCGATAATGATCGGCTTATAACCGTAGTCGTCCAAAATCTTACAAATTGCATCAAACCATCCTTTCTGGCACACCAAACGGCCTTTATCATCAAACACATACATACTTATCAGTTCGAAATCTTTTTCTCCTGTAACATAATTGAAGTTCCGTCGCATGAAGGAAAGTTTCTTTAGAAGTGCATTGAGTAATCCAGAATCCTCTATCGGCGAACTACCATCTTTTGATATCTCGATAAGCGGACCACCAACACGTATCGTTACCGATTTTTCATCTGTCATACGTTCGTTCTCCAACCGTTACGCGAAGCTTTGCCTGATTACCGATTAATTAGAATTTAAATTCTAAACCAAATCGGTCTTAGTCAGCCGGACTCAACTCTAAAAGTCTGCGTATCCAATAGTGTTCCTCTAGACGTGCGGAGGGCAGTATTCCGTCCAGTATCGCTCGAACGAGTCGATATATATATTCAGAATTATCGCGGCTTGAACCTGTGCCAACAGTGTGTATTGCGGATCCATCGGCACTAAGATAAATAAAGAACCGAAATGAGGGTGCATCCTTATAAGAAACTTCCGCGCCAATGTACTTACCGTCAGAACGTTCGACGATCTTAATGGAGTCGACCCGAAAATGGTGTAATATAAGAAGTTTCAGCGCCGTCCAATAAATTCTTCCGGATGTTCCCACATGTACTGACACCTTTACGTAATACATAGCCTTTAGCCTGCGTTTGTCCGATGCCGATGGCAGAACCATATCGTTACCGATTTTTCATCTGTCATACGTCGTTCTCCAACCGCTATGCGAAGCTTTGCCTGATTACCGATTAATTAGAATTTAAATTCTAAACCAAATCGGTCTTAGTCAGCCGGACTCAACTCTAAAAGTCTGCGTATCCAATAGTGTTCCCCGCGACTTGATGAGGGCATTAGTTCGTCCAGTATCGCCATCGCGAGTCGAAATAGAGATTCAGAATTATCGCGGCTTGAAACTTCGCCAACAGTGTGTATTGCGGATCCATCGGCACTAAGATAAATAAAGAACCGAAATGAGGGTGCATCCTTATAAGAAACTTCCGCGCAAATGTGCTTACCGTCAGAACGTTCGACGATCTTAATGGAGTCGACCTGAAAATGATGTAATATAAGAAGTTTCAGCGCCGTCCAAAATGTAGAAGTCTGACTGTTCCGTTTATTCTTTGTTGTAGCCATGTTTGCCTCCGTTTGTTAAGCCTTGAGAACGAAATTCGGAGGTTCAGCCTACTCCAGAAACTTAAGATATTTACGACACAATTCCGCAACGGCACGATATTTAAACAACCGTTCTGGATAAAACGGTTTCCCAACTAAATACTTCCCCCACAATCGCAAAAACAGATTGATGAAATGCTTCGTCGTTTTAAACGCGGCCTTCGGGTCAAATCCAAAAGTAGATAGATTAAAATACATTCGCCAAAAATGATTGCCTGGTTTCTCAATACGAAGTCCTGATTCCTGGTTCGGCAATAAAAGTCGCTTCACATTGTTTTCTAATAATTCCTTCGAAAACTGTTTAAATTTATGTGCCGAATACCAGCAACGGAGACAAAGGTGAGCCAAGGTTTCGTTGCCCTTATACGTTTTGGTAAAAACTCTGTATGTTAATCCAAGATGCTTTAAAATCGCTGCGATATGCGATTGAGAAAAGGCTGCCGACGACCCTTGAAATAATCGAGGATCCATAATCGCATACATAAGTGCTCGACATTTGTCCAAATCGATATTGAGCCAGCGCATCGTCTTTAAAACCGGATGGGTCTTATGCTCAATATCCATTCGCACGACCGACATAACTTTCTCATCGACTTCAACTAAATCCGTATTTGGCAACCGTTCTACAAGATCCGGCAATTGACAGCATGCCTTCTCGTAGAACTTTTTCGAAAATAGAAAAATGCGATTATGCCCATAAAGCCGATAAATTAACGGAAACGACGCTGGAACGCCCAATATATACAGTGTCGTCGCTTTAATACCTCTCAAATTTGCAACTGTAAGTGGTTTCCGTCGGATGTTGGTTTCAAACAGATTCGGCTGTTCTTTGCATGGAACCGCTACCAAGTGCTCACACATCGCTGCTACCTCCTGAGCTGCTACCTCCTGAGGAGCTATATCCGAACAAGATGATCGGCGGCATCTTGCAGAATTGCATCATGTGTTGTCAGAATCATCTGCGAATGAAGGTTCGTATGTGCTTTGATTTTCTTTAGCAATTCAACAAATCCGTGGCGATGGTCCTCGTCCAAATATACCGTTGGCTCATCGATAATAATTGTCGAAGTTTCTCCGCCTAAAAACGCAATCTCGGCCAAATGCAGCACAAGCGACAGCAGCACCCGTTGACCGCCAGAAAGGTAATGATCCGAAAACGTTACTCCGTCTTTACCTCTAATAAGCAATGTTTTATCGTCTGTTATACGCTCAATGGAAAACTGCGCTTCCAACTGCGCTAACAGATCGTTTGAATGTGCAATCCAGTATTCGGTAATTCGATTAAGAATCTGGCTTGGAAGCACGGAGCGATGAAATTGCGCGCGCAGCGACGCTAATCGGTCCGACCAAATGCGCCGATAGCGGTTTATGGCCAAAACCCGCTTACGCTGCTTAATTGCCGCTTCGGCTGACGATAGCCGTCCATTGAAATGACTTAAACGGTCTTGAAGATATCGTTGCCTCTCAAGGCAATATTGAAGCTGCTCTTGGAGAGATTGTTTTTGCTCGGATGAAATAACCTGTCTACCATGCAAGGACTGCAAGGCAGATAATGCGTATTCGGCTTGCTCGGTTGCTGCCTCAAGCGCGGCTTGAGTTGCCAAAAGTGCAGTTTTCTGCTTTTCCAAATTTTCGAGCTGATCGTTTGCGTCTTGAAATCGATGTACTAGTTCCTGGAGCGATTCAATTTCCGTCAATTCTCGCTGCTTGCTGCGCACTTCATGAATTCGTTGTTTTAAGCGATGTCGATACTGAATCGCTTCTTTGCGTAAATTCGCATTCGACAGTTGCTCCTCAATTACTGCTCTGTCCTGCTGAAGTCGTGCAAGGTGTGCCTTTAACAGTGCAATACGGGTATGAAGCTGTGCGACATCAAAATCACGGCTGCCGCAGATTGGGCAACGTTGCTGAGCTTCCGCTTGCGATGCTAATTTAAGGCTGGTCAGAGAAGAATAGAACTGCTTGTCTAAGTCCTTTAGCCTCAGACGAATATCGTGTTCCAATTTGGGTCGCTTTGTAAAAGCATCCAAAATGCGTGCAATCTCTTGCGCAACCCATCGTTTTGTCTGAATTAGCTGAAGTAACTTATGGGATTCCTGTTGCAGCTGCCGTTTTAGATTATCGCTGCTTCCGTAGGGTGCAATAAGTTCCAACTGCCGATGATCAATCTGTTGCAGTTGTTCTTTAATTTGCAACAGTTTTTCCTTATTAGACTGTATCGTCGATTGCAATCTGGAAAGCTCGGCTTGATAGGCTTCATATTCTGACTGACTTAGCGAGCTTTCCAGCGCTGTTTTTAAGACGACGATACGCTCTTGTAATTTGGTAAGAGCGGCATCAATCTTTCGAATCTTTTGTCGGCAGGCAGCAACACGTGCTGGATCTGGCGCTTTGGGAAGCGCGTAAATTTTGATTTTATCGGTAATGGCGCCGATCTGCTTCCATATTTTTTCAAAAAGAGGCAGATCAGGCACTAAATCCATCAAATATTTAATTCGATTTGCCGGCGAGCTGAGAAGAAATTGATCCAAATCGCCTTGTAGAATAAAAATTCTCTTAAGCAGATTTTCCGTAAATCCTAAGTTGGCAAGCTCTTGATTTACAATCTGTGCACCTTTCGATACTCCTGCTGGTACTACCCGCACCAGGGTTGCATCTCCGGTCGAAGTACGTTCAACGGCATACAGCGTACCTCGACAACTAAAATCGAGTCGAACCTTAAAGTGATCTTTTCCAAATTGCACAAGGGATTGCTTCGTTCGATTTGGAACCTTTCCTAAAAGCGCAAAGTGGATTGCGGCTAAAAGATTGCTCTTGCCCGATCCATTTGCGCCCAAAAGAACGTTGATCCCTGGTTTAAAATGGAAAATACCATTGTGTTGACAAAAGTTTTCCAGATAGAGGTTATGTAGTTGAAGCATCGTTTGCAGTTCCCTTCTTGGTAGGTTTTAGCTGTTTTGCGATCGCTGAAAGTTCCTCATCCAGCCGCCCATGTTTTGCGGCGTCAAAAAGTCGCAATATATATTCCTTATGCACATTGGCTTCAAAGATTTCGTTGATAATCTGTTGAATTGTTTTGGGCGTTGCCATATCAACGGTTGGATTAGAGTGTTGTAATTTTTCAAACGCAAAGAATACGAACCCCTTCCCTTCGAGAAGCTGTGCTAGTTCATGTAGTTGTGGAAGCGGTTCGATGCATTTTGCCAGCACAATGATCGGCCGTATTGGTTCGGGTAGCAATTGCGCACTCGTTAGTAGTTGTGGCAATCGTTTTTCGATAAAATCTCGAACGGATACATCGGAATAAAACCGTTCAACGGCGACAATACGTCCAGGGAGAAAGACACTCTGGACGCTCAAATCATCCCATACAACGGCCACACCGCATTTTTCTTTAATATCGAGCTTCTGCAAACATAGTGGTCCCGGCGAAACAAACATTCGTGGAAAATGCCATTTGCGTCCCGATTCCGCAAATAGCTTTTCGATTTTGCCATCCACACGATAGATGGCATGCGTATGGATGTCGCCGCAAATAGTAAGTCGGAACCGTCGTGTTAATTCTTGGATGGTAATGGTTCCGAAAACCTCATTCGGTCGTTCTTTCCAGGTTTGATGCGTAACAAAGATATCTGCCTCTGGAATGTCGTAGATAACCTCCAAGGGATTTAAGTGATAATCCAGCCCACGCAGCGTATACCCGTAGAATTTAAATTCTAAATCGTTCAGATAAATGGCTTTTTTATTTAGAACCGAGATAAAGTGAGGCTCGAATCGATCATGCTGTCCCTGTACATAGAATAGCTCATCGCAATTGGCTTTACAGACGTCAATGATCTTCATAGCCAGTTCGAGATCCCCGGCAGAAATCTGTTTGCTGTGGAAAAAATCCCCAGAAACGACAACCCCTTTCGGTTTCAATTGCTCAACCAAACGACAAAACTCATCAATCGCTACGATCAAATCATCTTGAATGAATGGTCTAGATGCAAAGAGATATCTACCAGAATTTCGCAGGTGGATATCCGATATAGCCACAAGCAACGGACGATCCGACATTCCGATTCCTCCTCCATGTGAGTGGTTATTCTGAAATTAGTCTACATTTGGATGTTAATAGGCTCTCATTCATACCACACCTCTCCTCGTATAAATCGAACCTTAGGTAGCAATTCCACTGGATCTAACAAAATGTCGGTTCGGTAATAAATAGCATCCAAAAAATCCAAAAAATGATTAAGCTGTGTTTTTACCAACCGTCGCAAATAGTTCCAATCGTCCTCATCAAGTTTTACCACAATGCCCGCTGGCGTAATAACAATGCTTCGGCGCAAACGATCCGAAACAAGCGATGACTGAAGTACTTCCACAATCGCACCTTGAATAATCTCAGGATTCTGGAAAACCTTCTCGCGATCTACCATCGCCAACCTCCTTTGCTCCAGGATAGCTAAAGGAAAGTCCAACCGGGAACATCCCGGTTGGACAAAGGGGACGCTCCCCGTCGTATTGCGTGGGGAGCGTCCCCGGGTTTGCCTTCCCTATTGCCCCCCGAAAAACGGGGGGCAAAATTTACACCACCGCCACCCGAAGGTTCGGGTGACGAATGAGCTGGAGGACGTGGTCCTCCAGCTCGTACTCCCGGCGAGACCGCCGGGAGTTGTGGTGGGGGAATACGGGGACGTTGAGGACGTCCCCGTCTCCCAGAAACGCATGGCGGTCTGCCACGTCGGCGACCGCCGCCAGAATGGAAAACTGGTCCCTATAATTCTCTATAGGGACCATGAAATGACGCTGCGGCCCTCCGGGCCCATAAATGGGCCAGGAGAAGCCGCTCACCGTCACCCCTTGCGGGGTGACGGTGAAAAGTTGGCCCCTCGGCTGATAGCCGGGGAGCCAACAAAATATATAAATTGTTCGCCTCTCCGCGGAGAGGCTTTTCAACCTCTCCGCGGGAGACAAACTGGACCTCCCCTCCGGGAGGCGGGAAAGACCCGCCTCCCGGAGGGCGCTCGCTAATTGTCTCATAACGACCCTCCGGGCCTTAGGCGTCCTCCCCCCGGGACCGTCCCGGGGAAAATAAAAAAAGAGGACGCCTCCAATATTAAATGCCAGCAAAACGCCTAAAATTTAACCTCAGCTACGCGCCTGGCAGCTTTCGGGGATGGTTAGTCAACAGAACCAACATCAAGTTAAATGCGGCGTTTAATAGCGGCATTTAATTAACAATTTGCCCCGCCAGCTTTTATCTGTAAAAAGCTAAAACAGGGGCCTAGATTTAACTTTTTAGCTGTTTCCCAAAATAGGTTAAAAACGCCAGGTAATATGGCATTTAATCGTGGACGCACCTGGTCCCCTAACCCCTCCCGGGTAAATAGCCCCGCTTCAGGGGCAGGGAGGGACGGGGATAAGGCCCCCGCACGGGGGCCAAAGCTGGGGCTTACGGCCCACCGAAGATGGGTAAGCAAACGGGGCGTCAGGGGCCCCGGCGCCACGAGTGTGTCCTTTTTTTTAGCTATTCTAGACTTTTTTAGCTTTCCACCGCTCATCGGTAGTTTGTATTTTCGTTTTTAAAACAAACAATCGGGACGCTATAACGGCAGGCCAGTGTCGGTTCGCCCCCCGAGTTAGGAATGGTCTGATCGGGGCCGGACCTGCGCCATCCCTACTTTCGTCCTTAAAAGAGGGTCAAATTACCGTTATATGCGTCCCGATGTGGCTATTCTGCTATTAGTTCCTGTCTAACTGCCTCATAAAGGCGGTCGACGTTGTCTAATTCCAGACGTTTAGCGTAATCTTTCGCTATTTGAAGGCGTTTGAGCAGTTCTTTATCGGCTTCTTCGGTGCGCTGACGAGCAACTTCAAATACAATCTCGTAGAGGAGAGGGTCTTGTTGTAGCGAGATAAGGTTTTCGTATGTATCTTGAATCTTTTCGCCGAAAATCTTTAGAAGAAGGCGAGGCGGGATAACGTAACCTTCCAGTTTTAGCATCTGTTGAATGTAACGGAGAATCGAGTCAGAAAACTCAGAAGGTTCTTCAGGCCAAATAATGATACAATCGCCGATGGAAAGATTGACTTCCCATATGGACGCTAAATCCACAACTCGAGGGTCAAATTGACCTGTGGCTAAGGCATTAGAAAGCAGAACAAAAGAGGGAAGATCCTTCCAAAACTCGTTCGATTTGACTAAGTTAATGGCCGCCATCAGTTTGTTATACGCACGGCGGGGTGGATCTTCCTTAAGAAGTTCACGAAGTTGGGTTTTAATGACAAAGGCATCAAAATCTAAGGCCTCTCTGCCAGAAAATTTGACAAAAATCGTCATGAGCAGAGAGGCCGGAACATCCTCATTGTGAAAAACTTCTTGCAATAGCGTAGCCATACGTACGATTACAAGAAATTAATAGGTGTAAAGTAGAAAATACGACGAAAGCCGGTTGGCACGACAGGCGACGATACGGGACGATCGGCAATAGGTTGCCCGTCGCTAGCAACTGGCACAATGAGATCCGATTCAATCGCATACCCATTATAGCCGTGTTTGGTAAGTTCATCTCGGGCTTCATAGCCCAATGCATCATCTAGTAATTCCGCACGGCTGTCCGACTCGAAAACAACCTCAATTCGACCCCCTTGGGGCGTTACGCTGATGCAACGACGCATAACCGTATGCTCCTTAGCTAAAAATTACCAGTTACACAACACCTACATCCGATAACAACTGCATCCAATTCTGGGCAGAGCGCTCCGCATCCACCACCTGGCTCAGCTTGTCCCTAGCATTCTGAGCCAAACGATGTCGGAACGGCTCATCTGCGGCAAGCTGACGAAAGCAGTCCAAAAGTTCCTCGCAGTTGTGATAAATAAGACCGGTTTCGTTATGGACGATAAACGGATTCCATAAGGTATTGTCCGCCGGTGCTACAATCGGAACACCTTTGGCCATTGCTTTTAGCGCCGCATAGGGAACGCTTTGCCCAATGTCATCATGCAACGCCCAAAAGCAATGAAATAGCTCATACAACCGCTCGAGGTTAAAAAAGGTCGGCTTAAGACAAACAATCCATGGAGGTTGAAAGCCAAGCTGCCGACGAATTTCTGCATTAAGTCCAACAAAAATGCCGTAAACCGGTACCTGACAACGTGTTAACAAAATAAACAAATCCTCGGGCCAGCAGTGCCTGTGCGGGGTAGCACTACGACCGATATAAAAACGCTGCCCTCGAAAATGCGGACGACATCGGAACGGCAAACTTTCTAACGACAATGTGGGCGCAATGACGCGCGTTTGGACAACAGGACGATTCTCGGCACTGAGCTGACGGGTAATCTGATCGGCCTGCTGCTGGCTGTTACACACCAGCAGATCATCGCCATCCAACCGAACCGTCGCGTCTAGATGTCGTTGATTCGTAATCCAAATCGTAGTACATCCGGCGTTCTTAATCCCGGCAACGTAATCCCAAATACCCGGCTGATCAAAGCAGGCCAAAACCGAATCCTTGACGTTACCAACATCAAATACGCCGGGACGTACGAGATCAAACGTAATCTCGGGAAAAAGTTGTCGAAAATCCGATAGCGGTCGCTCCGTTAACCAAAGCGTAAACGGAACGCCGAGCTTTTTCCATACCAAAATCGTATGTAAAAACGCCACATTCCGATCATCGCCCGTTGACAAGTCGCCCAGTACAACCAACTTCCTACTCATCTTTAGAATTTAAATTCTAAAATGACTAACCTTCAAAATGTAGAAAAGCTCTTCGAACAATGCTACGGGGAGAAGCACCCATTTCAGCAATGTTCCAAGCCATCGGGGCAAAGAAACGGACAAATAGCTATCGAAATAAATCGGACGAACTCGTATGCCAAATGTTCGTAAATAGCTGCGCGAATAGCAGAGCCGGCATGCAACGGACGGATCGACCAAAATATCAATGATCATCCTAGCCAAAATAACAAACGGCTGAATCAAGAAGTAAACTAGTCGGATCAGACGGTTGCCATGGGCATCGTACAGATCCTCAAGCCACTCTGATAACCTTACCATCAGAAATGGAATATACAAAGCGCACGTTAGAAGAAAGAGTCGTACGGAGTGCATGGGACAGCGTCTTTTACGAATTTTTCGGGGGGAAAGTCGTTACGACCTCAAAAAGCGTATCATCACACACCCTATCAATCCGCATCCCGATTTCCGGTTGTTTCGGAAGCGATGGCGGCGTCGAAGTCCGTATTTGCTGATGCACGACATCGTTCATGTCGGGGCGATATTTGATCATATGGATTGCTGCTAGAACATTCCAGGCAGCATGACCAAGGTGGTCTTCCGTTGTATCGCCTTTGATGAACTCACAAAGGTGCCGAATGGCGTGTGATAAGAGGTTGCTAACCGGAATCCCGTACAACCAATTACCAACCCCATATTTGGCAGCACCTTCAGCAGCCGTTCTGGCAACCGCTTCTAGGCCTGCCATCGGTATTAAATCGTATCGAACGTCTTCTGCATCCGCGCTTCGACGTGCGCCGGTAGAAAAAATTACGACTTGACCGTTTTCTTCCATTTCCATGCTCCTATTGTGGATTGACCGGCTCGGGCTGCTGCTTTGCTCGCCGCTGCTCCGCTTCTTTACGAAGTTGCTCCCGCTGCTTGAAGCAATCGCTCGGTTTTACCTTGGGATCTAAAAGGAATTCAAGGTGTTCGTCCTTAAGCCACTGCCGAATTCGGTCGATCGGAATGAAATAGCCCATGTGAGAAACGGCCTGGAAACCAGAAATAGCAACACGGCTAGGAATTCCAATAAAGTAATAATCCCCGTTATGTTCATAGAAAACCGCACCGCCGCTATTGCCATAGATGATCTGCGCCGTTGTCATATAAAACGTCTTATTATCAATGACATCGTTTAGATAATTGATCGTACCTTCTGTTACGACCGGAGGATGCAGCAGACTGCAGCCAGAAGCCCACGCCCGCTCAAAAAGATGAATACGCACATTCTCCGGAAGGATTTTGGCAACGTATTGGACCTTACGCGATGTTTTCAGCCGCAACAGCGCAAGATCGTGGGCTCGATCATGCGCAACGATTTCCGCCTGACATGCATCGGTAAAATCCTGTCGATGGCCGTCGTCATAGCGAAAGATTTCCACTTTTACTTCATCGTTCACTTCCTTTTTGATATCCATTTGCAACAAGGAGGACCATTCGGTTTTGATTTTGATGGCATCGGCAATGACGTGATGATTGGTTAAGACAAATGTCTGGCAACCATCTCCTCGATCTTCGCTATAAACGATCGTGCCACTTCCACCTACCGATCCGGTAGTAACGCGGACGACTGGGTAGAGAATCTGCTCATATTTCTTCTGAAGCTGCCCAACCTCTCCAGCCAGTGCTCCACAGGTCAGACCCAAAAACACAACAAAACTAACCGCTCGAGACATTAACCACCCTCCTAATAAGGAACCAACATTACCCAACTAACCATACACCTTTTCGTTTCAAAGCAGCCATATCGGATGGAGTTCATTTTACAAAATTTTGAACCGCACGAACAATATCCTGCCAATTGTTAAGATCTTGAGTTTCCTGCTGTACGCGCGCTGGATCGATCTCGATAACAGGAATTCCTAATTGTCGTGCTATATCGATCTCCTGCGCGATGCCTCGGCTATTTTGATACCCAGGCAAGGTTAAGACCCATAGCTGATGGCATTTTGACAGGATATTTAAGTCAAACACCATCCATGTTTCATGGGGGATTCCAGGTACAAAACAGGCGATAATATGCGTATATGCAACGGGGGAGTATACGTAAAACCCTTGACGCCACCCCCAGATACAAGCCTTCCACGACCACTCAAAGCGATGATGAATTTGCTTGGGATCATCGCTCGAATAAGGACAGGCTAAGTAGACGAGCTTTCGCATGACGGGGAAGCCTCCGTATTGGTAACATCCTGGGATTCGGCAGCCTTCTTCCGTTTAAAATAAATTTCTTCCCTAAAAATTTGCACGTCTTTAGGCGCTTCAAACCCCAATCGGACGTAATTTTCCTTCACTTCGATTACCAAAATTCGAATATCATCACCAATACGGATAGCCTCTTTTCCATAACGCGACAAGATTAGCATTTCATCATCTCCTTTTAGATTACCATAGGGCTACGATACAAGGATGTGTTGCATCATAGGTCCGTTCGCGAATCAGGCGGTTAACCGTCCGTTCATGACAATCGTCGCACAAAACAATCGGGACCTTTCGGACCGTCCATTTATAATACTTTTTTGTTCGCTTACCACATTTAAAACATGTCCTCCATTTCGCATCAGAGGAAGCTTTTGTCGGCTCGGACATAGCAACATGCACTTCTTATTCATTATTGCCTATCCTTCGTTGCCATTCCAATGAAAATTAGAATTTAAATTCTAATTCGTCCTCCCAACAAAATAGATGAAAATACCGTTGGCAACAACGGGTCGATCGCTTTGATCAACGGCAACCAAAATGCCGCTTTTTTCATGAAATCGACCCGCAAGCTCAACAACCAAGTACTCAGAAACATCTGCCGAAAGCTCGCCGGATTTGACCGATTTTCTGGATTCTCTCACTACAATCCGCTCATACGGAGCAGGACGTTTTGGCACAAAACGTACGGTATTGGTCTCATCCCGGCTGGCTGCACAGAACGAGATCTGGTCGAAATACAAAATATGCCGAATACGGCTAAGGCGGTTCGGCTTTACGACAATTTTATCAAGCTGTACGTCCCAACGTGTTTGAACAGCCTTGACCTGACAAGTACCGTCTAAACTAACAAGCTGATCGCCTGCTTTTAAGCAATCGGCACGAACCGGTCCTTCGGTAGTTTCAAAAATCGTATCCGGCGCCACAATACCGAACGGGTAATCCGGAATAGGGTGGTTCTCGTCCTTGCGTCGAATCCAATAACAACTTACTAAAAAAAGCAGCACGAGTAACACAACCGCAACGATTACCAAACGCATGGCAGTACCTCCCGACTAATCGAAAAGGAACTGTTCGGTTTCCAGTACTTTCAGTCCGAGAAAATCTAAATCTGGAAGCTGCTCTGAATCTTGAAATCGTTTTCGTTGTTCGCGAATAAGGTTATGAAGGGCTGGCCAGCTTTCCGACTCAGCTTCGGCTTCCGCTAGATGTCCAATGATAAGCAGTTTATAGGGATAGCCAACCTTATATTCGGAGTATAAGACCCAGGCTTGCCCTAAATGTTTCATCACGCATTCAAGACAACTCGTTCGACTCCCAATTTTAGATTCGTTTGATTCTGACGAAGCCTCCAACGGTTTGGCGACAGCAGCAGGAGCCGATTGACTTGCACCACGATTTTGGCCACAACCTCGGCACGGCATTGACAAGATCCTCCATTTAACCAGATCCGTAGTCGGAGCAGCATTTACATTTATACGTTCTTGGACGGCCACAAAGCCCTAAAACCTTCCCCTCATAGATGGCCAGATCATCCACTTCGATCTGAAGCTCTGCGCTAGAGCCTCCGGAAATACTTTTGATAACCGTGATACAGCCAGTATAACCGCTCGACCAACATTTGTCGCATTCTTCAAAAATTTCATACTCATCGTTTTTAAGTTCTTGACATGTTAAACCCGGCGGAGGGTTATGCCGAGAACGTGTAGACGTACGAAGTTCGTAGCATACGCCTTTATATTTAATATATTTGCCTACATGATCCCATAAATCCTCATTTACGATACAAAACG
>CALDGA010000026.1 GCA_937942085.1 uncultured Flavobacteriales bacterium | reverse complement strand
TTCCTTCTTCTAATGCGTTTGTTTATGATTTGTAAATATTACGGGTTTTATCTGAACCATGTGGGATTTAAAGGATTTGTGTTTTATTTTGGTTGGAGAATAACTCTGTGAAATTAGAAGTGGACCAATCGATGATGAATTAAAACCTTTCGGTGGCAAGTCGGTGCGGAGCCCCTACAATTAAACCCTTTTCGGGCAGGGGCAAGCCTTGCTCCTACGAATAAAACCCCTCTGGGCACGGCTGTACCGTGCCTCTACACATTTTTGGGCGATTCGTGAATCGCCCCTACCGATTTAAACCCTTTTGGGCACGACATGTCGTGCCCCTACAAATTTTTCCGATTTCCCAAAAATTTTAAAAATGTAGGGGCTCGCCTTGTCGTGACCAAGAATTTTTCCGTATGGGCACGGCACAGCCGTGCCCAAGCGGTTTAAAATGGTAGGGGCGATTCACGAATCGCCCCCAAATTTGTAGGGGCAAGGCTTGCCCTTGCCCAAAAAATGTCTCCTTTGTAAAGGCGGTTCACGAACCGCCCAGTATTCGTAAGGGCAGGGCTCGCCCCTGCCCAAGAGGTATAATTCCTTATCGTTCGGTTACAACCTCATTTCGCAAAGTTATTCTACCACTAAAATAAAACCTTTAAATCCTATATGGTTCAAATACAACAAGATTTCTTGCTATTTCTCAAAAAATTTAAGATTTCTTTTACCTTTGACCTTTCCCATTTAAGCCCATAGTGGGTAAACTAAAATATCAAACATACCTCAAGGAGAATGGGATCATGAGGAAGGATGGATAAAATTGGGGCAAAAGCCCCAAGGGGTTATTTTATGTAGTCTTTCAAAGCCTCATAGGCCCTTGTGGCCTTTTCAAATCTTTCGTTTATAACATCCCAGTTTAAATTTTGAAGGAAAGCATCTATGTACGGTGGTCTTTTATTCTTCTGATCTACATAATAGGCGTGCTCATAAGTATCAAGCACTATTAAGGGTATAAGTCCTGTATAGTTGTATACATTATGGGCGTCAAGGCCATTTACTACAAGCCTTCCAGAGAATATATCAAATCCGAGTATTGCCCAGCCCCTAAAGGCTATACCAGTAGCCTTTATTTCCGCCACACAGGCATCCCAAGATCCAAAATCTTCTTCTACCTTTTTCCTAAAGGCTTCCGATGGCTCCCCCTTTGCTCCAAGATGTCCAAAGTAGAGTTCATGAAGTACAACACCCATATAGTTAAAGCTTTCTTCTACCTTTAGTTCCCTATACTCTGAATAGTTTTGATTTGCTTTGGACCTATCGGAAAAGTTGGTATCGGAGAGCTTTTCTTGGATTTCGTTGTACTTAGTCACATAGCCCTTGTAGTGGGCTTCAAAGTGGGGTTCTATCTGCTCGTTAGAAATTCCCTTCAAGTTAGATGGCTTTAACTGGTCCTTTGGTTGTAGCTTGTGTACTGGCATAACATTCCCTCCTTTTGAGATTTTTTATTTGAATATAGTATTTACAAAAGACTATAGATATGGGAAAGGGAAATTTTGAAATGAGTATGTTCCAAAAATCGTAGCACTCTCACTTTAAATCCCACAGGGTTTATATACAACTCATTCCACTTTCTTTCCTCCATAATTTCTTCTCCTTTCTTTAAATCCCACAGGGTTAGGATACAACATATTTTTATTCTAACATATCTTTTTCCAAAAGCCACCTTAAGTCCCACATGGTTCAGATACAATGCCATACTTGTATGAGAATGTCCTAGCCACTGTGGGCGTCTCTGCCGATGACACACGCCCTGTAATGTTGTTGCGCCCTCACCCCAAGCCCTGCTCCAGCTATGCGTAAGAGCGTATTAAACTTTGCAGTGCGCCTTAACTCAGCGCAGGCAACCCCCTTTCCCACACATTGGGATAGGGGATTGGGGTGAGTGTGGCTTGCCACTTTTCTAAGCAGCCTTTGAAGGCAGTTCCACATTTGAGGAACCTAAGTACCTAAAATACTCAAAAGCTTCAATTTAGATTACTCGCCTTCAGCTCGTAATGATAAAAGGGGGCGGTTCCTGGCATGGCAAGCGAGCAATGCATCTCGGTTCCTCGCCTGAATCTCGGCATGAAAGTCGCATAATTTTTGTCATATTGAGCGCAGCGAGGTATCCCCAACGCCAGTGCCTCCGATTTACCGAACTGCCTACCTAAGCCCTGGAGTTATTGAGCGGTCGTGACAGCCGATGAGCGGTGGAGCCGGAGAGCTCGCTGGGCGAGCGCACGCGCCAAATCGCTAAAGATGCGCTTGTGGATGGGATACAGGGCATACCAGTAGAGTGCGCCAGATAGACCGCGCGGCTCGAACAGGGCGCGTTGCACCAATCGAGTACGCCCCTCTTCTGGAATCGCTTCGAACTCCAGCCACGCTTTGCCAGGCAGCTTCATCTCGGCGCGCAGGCATAACAGTCGGTTGGGCACTACCTGCTCCACGCGCCAAAAGTCGACCGCCTCACCGGGCAGTAATTCGTAGGGATGACGTCGCCCTCGCCGTAAGCCCGGTCCACCCAAGAGCTTATCGATCAGTCCGCGCAGTCTCCACGCCCAGTTCCACACCAGCCAGCCTGTATCGCCGCCCAGCGAGCAGAATGCGCTGAACACCACCTCAGGCGGCGCGTCTACCAGTGCGGTGCGCTCTTCACGGATTACACCCTCCAAATCTTGGAGCGTGTAGGTATGCGCTGAGCCAAGCGCCCCACTCCAGTGTGTCTTGACTTCGCGCTCGGCTAAGCGCGCCAGCGCGAGGCGAACCGCATCACGATACTCCATCGGGTGAATCTCGGGAAACAGTCGCCGCGCCTGCGACATGTCGGCGACCAGCGAGTGGACAATTCCCTCCACCAGCGGCACTGCCAGACGATTGGGTATGGGCGTGACCAGCCCGACCCACAGAGCAGCGAGTTTAGGCGCAAGCAAAGGCGTCTTCAGCACAATGCGCTTCAACCCACGCTCCTCAGCATAGATTAGCATCATCTGACGGAAGGTGAGCGGCGTCGAGCCAATTTCGACGACACCCATCGGTTCACACGCCGCCGCTTGCAGCAGATAGCTCAGCACATCGCGAATGCCAATTGGCGTGATGAGGTTATCTATCCAACGTGGAGTGATCATGACGGGCAGCCGCTCAGTGAGGTAGCGCACCATCTCAAACGAGGCGGAGCCAGAGCCGATGATAGGACCTGCGCGAAACTCGGTGCAGGGCAACCCTTCGCGTAGTATAGCGCCGACCTCCGCACGACTGCTCAGGTGCAAACTTGGCGCGCCGTCACGCGGAAGCAATCCCCCCAAATAGATTACATGTTTCAGACCTGTCTCACGACCTGCCTCCACGAAGTTTCGGGCATACTCACGGTCGCGCTGGGCGAAATCCGCGCCTGTTTGCATCGAGTGAACCAAGTAATAGGCAACATCTATCCCGTGCAAAGCGCGGCGCAGAGAGTTAAGGTCGCCCATACCGCCTGCGACGACTTCCACCTGCTCGTGCCAAGGTCGTGCGGCGAGTCGTTCGGGATCGCGTGCCAGCACGCGAACTCTGTAGCCGAACTCCAGCAGACGGGAGACCAGCCGTCCACCTACATAGCCCGTTACGCCTGTTAACAGGATACGTGGCTTCGGCATTGTTGGACACTCCACGCGGGCTGTCTCAACAGCGAGCCTAGCCAATTGGTATAATCGCCAATGGCTTTATCGATCGTGCGCCCAAGGCTTTGCATAATCTGCTCGCACCTCCAGACGCGGAAGTAGCCCATTGCTCTGCGCTCCAGGTCTGCGCCTATTACCGAGCGCACCGCCGCAACAATCGTCTGCACGGCGGGTTTAGCTCGCTCGACCACGAAGCCAGGCGACTCCCCCTGCAACAGCTTCAACTGATCCAAGACAAGCACCAGAGTAAGTCCAAACAAGCCCCAAAACAGTTTCATTACTCTCATCAGAGCTCACATTCTATTGCTTAGACTGCAAAAATCGGCTTCTCGTGCTTGGACAATCATATCCGAGCTCCACTTGGTGCAACTCCATTCGTAGTATCGCAGTGTCTACCCTATATAACACTTTGCACATGACTAAGAATGTCCGTGCCACGCTGGGGCTTGAATAACCCTCCATAAGCACTGTTTGTCAACATGGAAACCGACTCTACGCCAGCTTTGTGTACCACATGGTTCAAATACAACTCTATTATTAATATAACCATCTTTTTAAAAAAGTCACTTTCAATCCCACTTGGTACAGATACAACTGTTCTACATATGATTTTATAATTTTTTTTGAAAAATAAAAGGGCACGACATGCCGTGCCCCCACACCATTATTTTTTAGTTTTAAAAAACCATTTAAATATCTTTTACGGGCAGGGGCAAGCCCTGCCCCTACAATTTTAAAACGGGCAATTCGTGAATTGCCCCCAATTCATAAGACAAATCACGCTTTGCCCGAAAATTTAAAAAGTGTAGGGGCAGCCCTTGCGGATGTCCAATTGAGGGCACGGCAATGCGGTGCCCCTACAATTTTTTGATAAAAAATGGTAGCCGCAGGCTTTAGCCTGCGAGAATTACTTGTAGGGGCTCAGCATGCTGAGCCCAAAACGGTTTAAAGGTTTGAAGTGGTAGAGGCAATTCAAGAATTGCCCAAAAATTCCAAAAATTGTAAGGGCACCCCTTGCGGGTGCCCAGAATGTAGGGGCACAGCATGCTGTGCCCGAAGAATTAAGAAAGTGTAGGGGCAAATCACGATTTGCCCAAAAAATTTGTGGGCGATTCGTGAATCGCCCCTACCGATGTAAACCTTTGAGCACGACAAGGCGAGCCCATACAGAAAACTGTGCAGGGGCAAGCCCTGCCCATACAAGTTAAAATTATACCTCTCAAATTTTTTCTTATGCGGTATAATTTAATCTTATGCAAGGTGAGGAGAGATTAAAGCGTTTAGAAAAAACAAAAAGCCTACTCTTTGAAAAGGACTTAGATGCTCTTTTTCTTGCTTC
>CALDGA010000025.1 GCA_937942085.1 uncultured Flavobacteriales bacterium | reverse complement strand
CGGAAAGTCAAACGGAGAATGGAACCAAAGTGGAATGAGCCTAGGCTTTTTTAGTGAGACCAATTATCTCATCCTCACCTACAGCTTCGAGAAGAAAAAATAGGTATTGAAGTGCATGACGCACTTTTTACAAGGAAGTATGTGACTTTTCGAAGGGGTAAGGATTACCACCTTCCTTTACTCCACCGTAACCGATTTCGCTAGGTTCCTAGGACGATCAACATCACATCCGCGCATCACCGCAATGTAGTAGCTCAAAAGCTGTAATGGAACTACCGTGAGAAGTGGCGTTAATGCCTCTAAAGTCTCAGGAATTTCAATCACATGGTCCGCGGAGTTTATTAATTCTTTGTCCCCTTCTGTGACAATTGCGATTACTTTTCCTTCTCGAGCCTTCACCTCTTGAACGTTGCTTACCAGCTTTTCGTAATGGCCATTGTTTGGTGCCACTACCACTACCGGCATGTTTTCGTCGATCAAGGCAATAGGACCGTGCTTCATTTCCGCTGCAGGATAACCCTCGGCGTGGATGTAGGAAATTTCTTTCAGCTTTAAGGCGCCTTCTAGGGCGATAGGAAAGTTAACGCCACGACCTAGGTAGAGGAAATTGGTTGCGTCTTTGTACAAACCTGAAATCTGTTCGATCAATTCCTTGCTTTCGAGGACCTTCTCAATCTTCTTAGGGATATTGTTGAGCTCGTTCAACAAGGCACGGTATTCAGAGGTTGAGAATTCCCCGCGCATTTTGCCCAATTCAAGTGCCATCATGGTAAGGATGGTGACCTGAGAGGTGAATGCCTTGGTAGAAGCCACCCCAATTTCCGGTCCGGCGTGGGTGTAGGCTCCGGCGTGAGTTTCGCGGGCGATGGAAGATCCTGCTACATTACAGATTCCAAAGACCATAGCGCCGGCCGCTTTGGCCATTTTAATGGCGGCAAGGGTATCGGCCGTTTCACCACTCTGAGAGATGGCGATGACAATGTCGTTTTTGCGAATGACCGGATTGCGGTAGCGGAACTCTGAGCCGTACTCAACTTCAACAGGAATACGAGCAAATTCTTCGAACAGGTATTCTGCCACCAAGGCGCTGTGCCAAGAGGTTCCACAAGCGGTCATGATGATGCGGTCGGCATTGCGGAATTTGTCCGCATATTCTTCCATCCCCGACATTTTGATCATGCCTTGTTCGGGAAGTAATCGGCCACGGAATGTATCGTAGATGGCGCGAGGCTGCTCGTAGATTTCCTTCATCATGAAGTAGTCGTACCCGCCTTTCTCGATGCTTTCGAGGTCCATCTGGAGTTGATGAATCACAGGATCTACCGTTTCATCGCTTTCGATGAGACGGATATCCATTTCTTTATCTGCGCGAAGTGCGGCCATTTCACCGTCTTCGAGGTAGATGGCTTCCTTAGTGTATTCCAAGAACGGCGTGGCATCCGACCCGATGAACTTTTCGCCTTTGCCCAAACCGATCACGAGCGGCGAGCCGAGCTTGGCCACGACGATTTCCTCCGGTTTGTTCTTGTCGCAGATACAAATGGCGTAGGCACCGATGACTTGGGTAAGGGCCAAGCGTACGGCTTTGCGTAGCTTGCAACCTTCCTGGTCTTGAACGTATTGGATGAAGTTGACCAATACTTCAGTATCTGTTTGGCTGTGGAATTCAAACCCTTTGGAAATCAGAAGGTCTTTGAGGGCTTGGTAGTTCTCGATAATCCCGTTGTGGACTAAGACGAGGTTTCCTGAGTTGCTTAGGTGTGGGTGTGCATTCTCGTCCGACGGCTGGCCGTGAGTAGCCCAACGCGTGTGGGCAATGCCTGTGGAGCCGGTAGTGTTGTTTGCCAAGGCGTGTTCCTCCATGGCGCTGACCATTCCTTGCTTTTTGTACAAGGCAATGTCGCCATTTTGGGCGAGGGCTACACCGCTACTATCATAGCCGCGGTATTCTAGACGCTTTAGACCATTAACAAGGATGGGGAAGGCTTGACGATCTCCGAGATATCCGACAATTCCACACATAGGACGAATAATTAAGGTAATTGGTTGGTACGGCTAAAATAAGGCCTTATCAATCACTTTTTGTGTAGTACACATTAAATTCTACCGGAATAGTAGCATGCATACCTCCACCAAGAACGACGCGGTGAACGTTGGAGTTCGCACCGGACGTTGCGAGGATCATTGGAACGACACGACCTTGTTCATTGACCATATCATGTACCATGCGGGTACAATAGAAACGGTAGCGGTATTCGCGAATGTCCGCACGGTTGGCAGCGCCCCCCGCGGGATTCAATGAAGAAGAGTAATCCTTGATCAAAGCTTGGGTAGAATCGTAATCTTCCAACAGCAATAGCGTTCCTGGGAGCGTATATGGAGAGGCCGTTCCTTGCACCACGTGTACGATCATCTCGGCGCGATTGATACTATATCCTTTGTCGATAAGGGTATCTAGACCTTGAACTTCAAGAACCGTCCTCGCTCCTTGGCCGCCTTGAACGTAGGTTTGGTATTCGCCGTTGATGCTATCATAATTGGCCACATCAAATGCTGCTCCTGAAAAGTCATGAACGTATTGATTGTACGCGCGCGCTGGATCGCCAAAGTTCTGTCCGAAAGTCAAGTTGAACACCTTAGGAACGGTATCCTGAGAACCGGTGTGGTAGTAGAGCTGAATCACGCTGCCGCCTGCACTGAGGTCGAAATATCCTGTGGCCGAGTTCCCCGTGCCCACATCTCTGAAGTGCAAGCCTGGGACCATCTCTACGAAATCATTGTTGTCCGCAAAATGCGCTTCACCGGCCATGGCCGCATCAAAAATGACGGTCTGGAAATAGGCAGGGTCCGCATCAAAGGTCAAGGTATTGATCAAAGAATCTACACCATTGAAAACGATGGCATCTGGATCGAGGGTCAAGACGGTATCTGCAATAGGCGCCTCTGTTTCTGGCAGCTGATTGCTGTAGTATTTGATGGTATCAATCAACGCGTTTTTCAGTGGGGCCATCTGAAGATGGATTTGGCCACCGACCACGCCATAAGTTGAGCTGTAGGCGAGACGCACTTTCACAGAATCACAAACGGTGCTGTCGCCGAAATCAGGGTTGACCTTGCCCAGCATGATGCGTGTAGCGAAAGAAGAGTGGACCGAACCAAAGAGAGGGTCGTTCATGTTCCCGAGGGTGGCACGGGCCGGGCTCGAGGTAACGATGCTGTCCCAGGCCGTGGTATAGCTGACCACAGGGAACGAAAGCTTGGTACCCAATTCCGGGCGATCGTCTACGAAATTTCCAGAACCGATGGTTCCGTTGCTTTTCTCACAACTGAAAACAGTGAGCGCGAGTGCTACGAAAGCGAGTGCGCGAAAGGCTTGCTTATTCAACGTCAGATTCGACCAAAAGAGATTCATAAATCTTGATTGCTTCTTCCGGTGTTTCAGCAAATCCTTTGCCATCGATGCATTCGATACCGTTTGCCTTACAGTATTCAGCTACGTGATCGGTATTGCCTTCGCCGAGAATGACCACATCCGAGTATTTAGCGGCGAGCAATTGAAGGTCCTCACAAGTCGGTGCTTCCAATCCTTCGACCAATTCCGGCGCGATCTCATCGAACAACAAACCTGCGTGTAGGTTTGGCCCTAGTGAACCGTCAAAGCCATTGTCGTAGGCTGAGAATACGATTTTCGCATCCTTGAAAATAGGGTTTTCGCTTTGGAACAAACGCAAGTACATCGGCACGAGAGAAGACATCCATCCGTGCACGTGAATCACGTCCGGCTTCCACCCTAGTTTTTCTACGGTATCGATCGCTCCTTTTGAGAAGAACAAGGTGCGCTCGTCATTATCTTCAAACTGATTCCCGTCCGCATCTGTATAGGTGGCTTTGCGCTTGAAGTATTCTTCGTTGTCGATGAAGTACACCTGCATGCGCGCTCCCGGTACAGAAGCTACCTTGATGATCAAAGGCATGTCCATGTCGTTGATCACTACGTTCATTCCGCTCAATCGAATCACCTCGTGCAACTGGTGACGACGCTCGTTGATGACCCCGAAACGAGGCATGAAAACGCGTACCTGATGACCGCTGTCGTTGGTCTTTTTCGCCAAGGCAAGCGTAGTGCTTGAAATGGTGTTCTCGGGTAAGTACGGATGAATTTCTTGTGAGACGAACAGAACTCTCTTGCTATCCATAAAAGGGACGTTAGTTAGAAATAAGAATGCAAAGATACCCATTTTACCCCTTTATATCAAAGAATAGCCTAGTTTTGAGGCCTTTTTAACAGATTATGCAGCGCATTTCATCCTTGACGGAATTGGACCTTTGGAAAGGCCGTTTACATGGTGAGACTTTGGGTTTCGTGCCTACGATGGGTGCTTTGCACGAGGGGCATTTAAGTTTGGTCCAATTAAGTTTGGACCGCGGCGCCAAAACTTTGGTGAGCATTTATGTGAACCCCACTCAATTCAACAATCCAGAAGATTTAGCCAAATACCCCAATACCCTCGAGAAGGATCTGGAGATGTTAGAAACAATGGGGTGTGATGCCGTCTTCCTGCCTACGGCCGAAATGCTCTACCCCGAAGGATTGAAATCCAGAGTGTTCTCTTTTGGCTGCTTAGACCTCAATATGGAAGGTGCCGGCAGACCCGGTCACTTCGAGGGCATGGCTACTGTGGTGACCAAGTTTTTCGAACTGATCCAGCCAGATTTTGCCATTTTCGGAGAGAAAGATTACCAGCAGTTGTGCATTGTTCGACATGTAGTGACGGAAGAGCATTGGCCCGTGGAGATTGTGCCGGGGCCCATCGTACGCGAGGCAGATGGTTTGGCCATGAGCAGTCGCAATCTCCGGTTGAGCGAGGTGGAGCGCCAAGAGGCCGCGACAATTTATGCTGTGCTCTCAAAGGCATGCGCAGAGGCGGAGCGTTTTGAAGGTGTGGCGGAGTTGAAAAGCCATTGTGTGGAAGCGCTGAACGCGGTGCCTTCATTGACTGTAGAGTACATTGAGTGTTGTGATGAAAAAGAGTTGCAGCCCGTGGCAGAATTGGACCCAAAAACTCCAACAAGACTCTTTGCTGCGGTACATTGCGGAAATGTCCGACTCATCGATAACCTTCCTCTTTTTTAACCTACTTTTGCCGCATGCAAATTGAGGTAGTCAAAAGTAAAATTCACCGCGTCCACGTGACCGGCGCGGAACTAGATTATATCGGGTCCATCACCTTGGACGAGGACTTGATGGACGCCGCCGGATTAGTACAAGGCGAGCGCGTGTACATCGTGAACATCAACAACGGCGAGCGTTTTGATACCTATACCATCCCCGGAACACGCGGCAGCGGCGAAGTGACCTTGAACGGTCCTGCAGCGCGACGTGTACAGAAGGGTGATATCATCATTATCATCGCTTATGCGAGTATGGGTGTGGAAGAGGCCAAGAGCTTCAAGCCCACCATTATCTTCCCGAACGAATCGACAAATTCCCTTAGCTAATGCCGGCGTGGGTGAAGAAAGCAGCACAGTATGTCCTATTCTTGGGCATAGGTCTGGCGTTGCTGTACCTCACCTTTAAAAATGTCAATCCGGTAGACCTTTGGGACAACCTCAAAGCCGTCTCGGTGGAAGGGCTTATCGGCATCATAGCCATAGGATTTTTGGCCATCATTTTCCGAGGCCTTCGTTGGGTCCAAATGCTACAAAGCTTGGGCTATGAGGTGCACGTTACGCGTGCTATTGCCGCCGTTGCCATCAGCTACCTGGTGAACCTAGTTACCCCGCGCGTGGGTGAGGTGGCCCGTTGTACTGCGCTAAACAGAACGGATAAAGTGCCCATCGACAAATTGGTCGGAACCGTGGTGCTTGAGCGCGTCGTAGATACCCTGTTATTCTTGGTGGTGGTGCTGAGCACCGTGATCATATCAAGCGACGAATTAAGAGATTTCATGATTCAGAGCGGGGCCCAATTACCTGAGCTCTCGGCCACCACCTTGGTCCTCGCAGGCATCCTCCTTGGAGGCGGGATATTACTGGTGTATTTGACTCGTAACATCTGGATGCAATGGGGCTTTGCACAAAAAATTGCCGGATTCGCCACCGGGATGGTGGAGGGTCTGCGAAGCTTGCGCACGGTCAATAACAAACCGCTGTTTTGGTTTTATTCTATCGGTATTTGGACCTGTTATGTGGCAACCATCGCCGTGGGATTCACCATCGTCAGTGGGCTCGAAAGTATAGGTCCTGAGCAAGCGTTCTTTGTGAGTGTTGCAGCTGGTTTGGGATTTGTCATTCCCGTTCCGGGCGGCATCGGTGCTTACCACTACCTCGTATCCAAGGCCCTGGTCGTTTTGGGTCTCACGCCCTTTGTCGGCACGTCCTTCGCCACCCTCATTCACAGTTCACAAAGCTTAATGTTTGTCGTTACCGGCGCCTTGGGTTTTGTTTTTCTCTATTTTGCAGGAAGAAAATAATCCTTCCTCATGGCGAAACAGAAAAGCGTATTTAATTGTACTCAATGTGGCACCCAGCACAGCAAGTGGATGGGACAATGTCAGGGGTGTAAAGAATGGAATACGCTCGTCGAGGAGATTGCGGTAAAGAGCAAGCCCGATCCTAGGGCTTGGAGTGGCGATAGTGCCGCGGCAAAACCGATCCGAATTGAAGATGTGGAGCACACTTCTGTGCAGCGTTTCCCAGTACCAGATTATGAGTTTGCTCGTGTGTTGGGCGGGGGAATAGTGCCGGGTTCTGTGACACTTTTGGGCGGTGAGCCGGGCATAGGAAAAAGTACCTTATTGCTGCAGCTCGCC
>CALDGA010000024.1 GCA_937942085.1 uncultured Flavobacteriales bacterium | reverse complement strand
AACTCGGCGGCGTGTTTCTTCGCTGACGAAAACCCCATTCCTTCGCCCTGTCAAAGCAGTAGAAACTGTTGCAGGTGAGACACCTAAACGCTTTGCAATGTCCCTAATAGTTACTCGCTTTCCTTGAACATCTTCCACCTTTCCCTCGCCTCCCAAAAACATGACTGCGTTAATATAACTGCCGTGGAAATTATAGTGCAAATGGAAGGTTAGTGTCAAGGCATTTGATCAACCGTAAAATGACAGCGCGTTGACAATAAACTTCTTGCGTGATAGCCCATGATGGAGTTCTTTGGGATGGCAAACCTTCTGGTGAGCCCGTAATAAGGTTTGGCAACACAAATGGGGTTCGGCAGGAGCCTCATCCTTCCAGTAGTTAAAGCCGAAACGCAATGACGCAATAAGTTCACTTTTTAGACGGTCACGCCAAGTGGTATCCGTGGAGCCGCACATGGACAGTCAACAGTGGTAGGGGTGATTTGGCTTACTTTGCTTCGGAACTGTGAGACAGAAGGAAGGTGATTAAAGGTGCGATGGGAAGTGCCTTTGTCTGTCGCTATCGTGGTGATCGTGGTAGTTGTCCTTTTAGTCGTAGGTGTGGGATGGTTTTTGATGACTCGTCAACCCAAAGAAGCTGGTCCCCCACCACGAGAGCATATGGGAAAGCCGCCTTACGCTATACCTGGCATGGGAACAGTTCAGCCTGGTAAAAGGTGAGCCTACAAAAGGGAAACCTTTTTAAACCCAAAAACGACTCTGCAACTTGAACGGTTAAAGTAACGCTCTTGGAACGGCAATAAGGTTGTCAATGTCCTTCAATTCAATGAGCGATAGAAGCAGGTTGCGGGGCAAAGTTCAATAAATTGGCAAGTCGGTAAATTAGCATGTCGGCAGATCGGCAGGTCAGCAGATCGGCAAATCGGCAGGTCGGCAGTTCGGCATGTTGGCAGATTTGGCAAAATCGGCAAGTCGGTAGTTCGGAATATCAGTAGATTATCAAGTCGGCAAAATCGGCAGGTCAGCGGTTTCAGGAAGGTTGTTTTTTTGCCGTGTTATAATGTTAAACGGCGGCAGCAAAACTGCTGACTCTAAAAACAAAACCCCGTTAGGGGGCAAAAGGATGGAGATGCGATGGAAAGACTTAGAGAAGTTGGGCGGAGTTAACTTTAAGGTTCGTTTTCGTGTTGGCTTCACCCTCATTGAGCTGGTGGTGGTGATTGCGATAATCGCCATCCTGGCAGCCATCTTGTTCCCCGTCTTTTCTCGGGCGCGCAAAAAGCATATGTGATCACTTGTGTCTCTAACATGACGAATGTGGGCAGGGCAATCCTGATGTATGCTCAGGACTACGATGAAAGGTCACCTTTGGCATGTGGTTTCGGGCCTACCCAATCCGATCCACCACCATGTTGTTCATTGGGGATAGCTTTTTTGCTGTCCGATGGCTAACAGTGCAGCCTTACATTCGTAACTGGGATATGCTCAAATGTCCGAAGATGTGGGCAAGGCAGTCCCTTGGGGTTGTTCTGGGTGCGTGTTCTGGACATTTATAATATGTGCCGAAGCAGTTATGTGGGACGCCTTCAGACTTAAACTCCTCTGGACTGGCCTGATTCCTATCAATTGATTGTCGTTCCAGGAGAGGGATGGGGTCACTTTGGGAGATACAGTCAACCTGCTCGGAGCCTATTGAACAGTGAGGGGGGCATTGTTCCATGCTGATACTGGAGCTACCTTCCATACCCACGAGAAAGCGATGAACATTCTCTACATGGACGGTCATGTCAAAACCAGTTCGCTACCTGAACACTGGTGCGCTCGCTTTAGGCCGCAAAGTAGATGTGGGTGGAGATATTCCTGCCGGGATCGCCCATGGATAGAACCGGTTTGTCCTGACTTAATACCCTTCATCAAAAAATGAGGCAAGACTTATACTTGCAGAGGGCATTGCCGTTATAGGCAAGCCTCATCTGTCCATGAGGGTTCCACCGAGTTAACAACTTGTGGACTCTCGCAGAGAGACCTTATAAAGGAGGGGCAAAACGATGAACAGGACTGTCATCGTGGTCATTGCGGTCATTGTGTTGTTGGTCGCTGCCTTTTTAGTCGGACGGAGGGTTTATTTCTCCGTTACAGCAGGGGAGAAGGCAAGACAGTTTGAACAGGCACTCCCACCAGAGGCAGCACATAGCGCCGCTATTTGGCGGCTAAAGCAGATGCCATCCCAAAGGTAAAGATTTAGGGAGACATCACTTTGCGAAACATGTGCCTACGAGAGGGTAAAAAATGGTAGATTATTTTCGCTCTGCCCCTTATTGCCCTCTTAAGTGGGGGAGTAATTTTGCCTACCTATTGGGCATTGCCTATCCCTGAGTTGTCGCGTTCTTTGCCAGCCATCCTTGACCCCCATCCCCTCTGGTTGCGTTTCTTTTATCCATGGCTTATGGATACAGACCGAGGGTTGATAATCTTTGCGTGGTTAACTGTCTTCTGTAAGCAGTCAGCCCAATTCCTCTTCCCAGCCCTCTTGGCTCCCTCGGTGGCGAGGGCTTTGCGGGAGGCATATGCCTGTCTCGGGGAAAGAATTAAATCCTTCTGTCATCCTATCGGAAAAACTTAATAGCATCTGGCGACCTTGGTTCATTGGGAGCATCTGCTTGCTGTTATTAGGTGGGGTGATAAACTTGGTCGTGATCAAGTTAGGGGTCATGCCCCCCTTCCCCGGCTTTGGGATCCCGTTGGGGTTAGAGCATGACATTGTAGCGGTTCTGTCGGCGTTGTTGGGTCTGCCCCTTTCTGGCTTGACGGTCGGAGTTTTAAGTGTCAGTGCAGGGATGGGGCTGAAACGCCCTGTCCTTGCTGCTATCGGAGCATACGGAGTGGTGTTTATCATAGATTCGTTCATCGGGATGACTGCCCTTGATTTGCCAGCAGCCATTCATGATTTCCTGCCCCCTCCTGGGTTGCCAAAGTGGTCTTTGGCAGCAATTTTAATAGACGGACTCATTTACGGCTTACTTAACGGGGCGGTCGCTGAAGTGGTATGGTATTTTGCCACGAAGCAAATGTCCGCGACAAAGGGGAGAGATGTCCGTTAGCCAAAGAAAGGGGATTTTCTGGTGGAAGGTAAGATACTAATCCTTGTCGGATTGGCTTTAGCCTTTGCGGCAATGGTAGGGGGTTCTGGTGAGAAGCCTAAGCCGCACCGTTATTTTGTTGCGCCCGACGGCAATGATGCCTGGTCGGGCACACTGCTGGCACCTAACCGGGGAGAACGGATGGTCCCTTCGCAACGCTGGAACGGGCACGGGATGAGATCAGAAAGTTAAAGCGGTCGTGTGGATTGCCTGCAGGGGCGTGACAGTTTGGATTCGCAGCGGCACATATCGGATGGAGAAAACTTTCACCTTAGAGCCGCAAGATTCGGGCACGAAGGAAGCACCCATCGTTTACCGAGCCTATCTGGGAGAGCAGGTGCGGCTGATGGGTGGAGTGCTCATCCCCTCTTCAGCCTTTAAACCTGTAACGGACGCCGAAATTTTAAAGCGGCTTGACCCGACAGCGCGAGGCAAAGTGCTCCAGGCAGACCTGAAGGTCCTTGACGTTTCTGATTTTAGCAAACCTTTCCCAGTTACCTTTCGGGGCTACGCTGGGTGGCCAGAACTTCTCTTTGACGGGAAACCGATGCAACTTGCCCGTTGGCCCAACGAAGGGTTTGTCCGTGTGGCGAAGGTGCTGGATTCGGGTTCAAAGCCACGCTGGGGTGAGAAGCCAGACCGTCCCGGCAAATTCCTTTACGAAGGCGATCGCCCCGAACGCTGGCTTCAAGCCGAAGAAGTTTATCTCAATGGATACTGGGCTTTCAAGTGGTATAACGAGTGCATTCGGGTGGCGCGCATTAACCCAAAGGAAAAGAGCATTGCCCTTGCAGCCCCTCATGTTTACGGTCTCGGCGGTTACTCTGGCGGGGAGTTTTATGCGTTGAACCTTCTTGGAGGAATTAGATATGCCAGGGGAGTATTACTTAGACAGAAAGACAGGCATCCTTTACTTCTGGCCACCAGAGCCTTTGGATTGGATTAGGAAAGGAGTGGCGTAACGGACATCGCGATACAAAGCATTAAGTGCCGACAGCCACAGACCAACTCCGAGCGCCGTCAGTGTGGCTAAGCCAAGGAGAAGGGGCAACAAAAGCAATTTCCATGTGGGCACGAT
>CALDGA010000023.1 GCA_937942085.1 uncultured Flavobacteriales bacterium | reverse complement strand
ATGTGGAAATTTCCATCAGTGAGTCCAAGCCTTGGCATTAATCAATTTTATCCACAGACAATATTAGTCCTTGGTTATGCCCTGATGTCGATCAGGCTGGTCGAAACCTATTACCATTGGATTCGAGGGGGTGCAGCTGGTTTGCCGGGAATTCTTGAGGAAGACCTTGATAAATAATATAAAAATTAAAGGTTAACATGAGTCCACTACTACTAATTGCTATTGTCTTTGTTTTATTGACAATAATTGGCGTACCACTCTTTGTATCAGTAGGCGCAAGCACTTTGCTCGCACTATATCTAATCGATATCCCATATACATTAATGGCTCAGACAGGTTATTCTAGCTTAACACCATTTCCACTCCTAACAATTCCGTTGTTCGTCTTATCAGGACGTCTCATGGAAGTCGGCGGGATGGCGAACAGGATGATATCGATTGCAACCAAGTTAGTAGGTGCATATCGAGGATCAATGGGTTTGGTAACAGTTTTTGCCTGTATGTTATTTGCAGCATTATCTGGATCTGGTCCAGCTACTACTGCAGCGATTGGCTCAGTGACTGTACCAGCTATGAAGCGTGACGGTTATGATATCCCTTTTGCAGCCTCTATAACTGCCAGTGCAGGTGCGCTGGGTAGTCTGATCCCTCCATCTAACTTAATGATAATTTATGGTTTGGTCTCAGAAACCTCGATCCCACGCCTTTTTTTGGCCGGTTTAATACCGGGCCTATTGATCACGATATTTTTAATGTTAACCACATATATAATTGCGAGACGCAGGAATTATGGTGGCAGTGGTGCCCCATTTACATGGGGGCCTTTCCTTCGAGCTCTGTGGGAGGGGAAGTGGTCATTAGGCGCTCCCATCTTAATTCTAGGCGGTATTTATGGTGGAGCATTTACACCCACGGAGGCTGCTGGAGTGGCAGTTTTCTATTCATTATTTGTGGGATTGTTCATCTACAAAGAACTCACTTTAGAAAAGTTGTTGGATGCATTGCGTTTCACAGCGCTGTTGACTGGGATCTTGATACTTATCACACCCACATTAGCGTTTGGGCAATTGACGGCCTTTTATGATGTGCCTTCTGCAGTGCAGACGGGGATCACATCACTTACCACAAATCCATTTTTAGTGCTTATGCTAATCGGAATTTTTTATATTTTTATTGGAACTTTTATGGAATCTTTAGCACAAATTGTGCTCTTCACTGCCGTGTTCTTACCGCTTGTGACGTCATTGGGAATTGATCCTGTTTTCTTTGGAATATTTACGGTCATTACTTGTGAGATTGGCTTTTTAACACCGCCATTAGGCGCAAATTTAACAGTTGCTGCAAGGATATCCGGTATTTCCATAGAAAGAATATCGGTGGCAGTAATACCTTTTATATTTGCTTATGTGTTGGGTATGATTGTTTTAGCACTTTTCCCTGATTTAACTTTGTTTCTCCCAAATTGGGCCTACGGACCACCAAAGTAAGTTTAAGATGGATGTTTGATTTACTACTGAAAAATGGCGATGTGTATGATGGTTCAGGTCGCGTTGTTTGTGGACAAGATATTGCGATCCAGGACGGCATGATTGTTGATATTGGAAAGAATCTAACGGGGATAGCGCAACAAACTATTGACGCTAGTGGTCTTATTGTTTCGCCCGGTTTTATCGATATGCATACACACTCTGATTTTACATTAATTGCAGATGGAAGAGCGGAAAGCCAAGTGCATCAGGGTGTAACCACTGAGGTAATTGGTCAGTGTGGGATAAGTTGTGCGCCAGTTGTTTCTAAAGACAATATTAAGCATGTATCTCCATGGTTTACATCAAAAGCAAAATATAAAGGATGGTTAAGCTTCTCAGAATATCTGGACGCATTAGATGAGACAACGCTTGGCGTTAATGTGATGGCATTCGTTGGGCACGGAACCATTCATAGAGCTGTTATGGGCGATACGCTGGAACCTGGTAATCCAGACGATATTAAAAAAATGTCCAGACTAACTGATCAATGTTTTGAAGAAGGCGCCGGCGGGCTGTCTTCCGGCCTGGAATACTTCCCTGGGATATTATCTACTCCGGCACATTTAACCCCAATATGCGAAATTGCCGCAAAAAAAGGCAGATTATATTCCACACACGTCAGAAATAGAGATACAGACTATGCAGAAGGCTTCATGGAGGCGATTACAACTGCAGAAAAATCAGGTGCAAAACTTCAAATTAGCCACATCCAACCAAAATTTGGCGCTCCAACACATGCAATGCACCACACACTTGAAATGATCGACTTAGCTAGGCGTAATGATGTTGATGTTTCATTTGATGTCATACCTCATGATTGGAATCATACCCTAATGGCTGCGATTTTACCGAAGTGGGCGCAGGCAGGAACAATTGATGATGTAATGTTGAGGCTATCGGATCCCGAGACCAGAGAATTAATAAAATCTAATCCTAAACCCATGTGGCTTCTGGTAAAGCAAAAGAAATGGGACGACATTATTTTGTTAAGTGCGAGCGTCAACCGAGATCTCATAGGTGCAACCTTTGAAGAGATTGGTCGGATCAGAAAGTGTGATCCATACGATGCCGTATTGGATATACTGTTAGAAGAAGGCGACGAGATGATGGGTTGTATGTGGTCTTCTAAAAGTTTCAAAGATACTGATGTTGATTTGTGTTTGCAACAAAACGAATGTGCCGTCATTTCCGACACGGTTGCAATTGCGACTGACGGCATTCTCAAGGATCACGTTGGATCACTCTCTGGATACGGCTGGGCTGCTCGCTTCTTGGCGTATTATGTGCGAGATCGGAACATTCTGAGTTTACGTGAAGCACTGTTAAAAATAACTTCTATCCCAGCAAAGCGCCTTGGTTTGATTAAGCGTGGTGAGATTAAAATAGGCTATCACGCGGATCTTTGTGTATTCGACGCTGAGCAAATTGTAAGCAATGCAACCGCGAAAAATCCCAGGCGCTACGCCAGTGGCATAGCACATGTCATTGTAAACGGTAAGTTGTCTATGCTGAATGGTAAACGTACCAAAGTTAATGCCGGCAAAGTGTTACGAGATTTTCACTAAACACTGATTTTAGCTTCATAAATTTTGATAAAGACAGCAGCATATCAACAGGGGAATTTATTTTGAGTGACATAATCCTATTTAAAGCGAAAAAAGTAATCACAATGGACCCAAATCGCCCCACTGCGACCCATATAGCGGTTAAGGGTGATCGCATCTTGGCCGTTGGCGGTGCTGATTGTGCGGATCAGTGGGGAGATGTGACCAATGACCTTTCGCTTTCAGATTTCATTCTGACACCTGGATTTGTCGAAGGACACGCGCACATGATGGCAGGTGCGATTTGGGATTTTGCCTATGCGGGTTACCATGATCGTATTGACCCAGATGGAAAGCTGTGGAACGGTAAAGGTGATCTGAACAGCGTGATAGGGGATTTATCAGAATACGAAAAAACCCTGCCTGAGGATCAACCATTGGTGGGTTGGGGGTTGGATCCAATCTTTTTGCAAGATGAACGCCTCAGCCGAAAACATTTGGATCAAATAAGCGAAACACGCCCGATTGCAGTTTTGTTTTCAAACTTCCATTTGATGTGTGTGAATTCCAAGACGTTGGAAGTGGTGGGCTATTCAAACGAAACCAACGCCGAAGGTGTGATCAAGGATGATGCGGGCCATCCCACCGGCGAATTGCAGGAAATGGCAGCAATGTTCCCGGTGATGCGTCGATTGGGCATTGATTTTAGGTCATTGTCGCAAACGGAACCTGCGATCCGCAGCTACGCCAAGGTATGTCAGCGCGCAGGTGTGACAACGGTCACTGATTTGTTCTCGACTTTGACAGATGACGATGTGACAACCCTAACCCGAATCACGGGCGAGGCGCAGTTTCCCGTTCGCATTGTGCCCGCATTGGCAGCGGTTGGGGCAGCCCCCCCTGAAATCGCGCAATTCGCGTTAAAGCTGCGATCAATGTCTACTGATAAATTGCGTTTGGGCGCGGTGAAATTAATGACTGATGGATCAATCCAGGGTTGGACCGCGCGTGTCAAATGGCCGGGTTATGTGGGCGGGCAACCAAACGGTTTGTGGAACACGCCACCTGAATTGATTTATGAATTGGTCGAGGAAATGCAGCGCGCAGGCATTCAAATGCATATTCACGTCAATGGGGATGAAGCATCGGATGTATCGATCGGTGCGATCGAAGCAGCCAGTCGCAAACACCCTTGGACAGAGGCACGCCATGTTTTGCAGCATTGTCAGATGATGGGAGTGGATCAGTTCAAGCGATGCGCAAATATGGGCATTTGCACCAACATCTTTGCCAATCACATTTGGTATTTTGGGGATCAGCATGCTGCACTGACCATCGGGAATGATCGCGCTGAACGTATGGATGCGGTACGCGCTGCATTGGATGCGGGCGTGAATGTTGCAATCCATTCTGATGCACCCGTGACGCCCATGGGACCACTGTTCACTGCATGGTGTGCGGTGACCCGTCAAACGATGTCGGGGCGTGTGCTGGGCGCGGAACAATGCATCTCGGTTGAGGAGGCATTGCACGCTATTACACTTGGGGCGGCTTATACATTAAAGCTGGATCACGATATTGGCAGCATCGAAGCAGGAAAAATTGCAGATTTTGCTATTTTGGCCCAAGATCCCACAGAAGGCGATGGAAGTGCACTTAAGGATATTGACGTGAAAGGCACCGTAAGCTCCGGGGTAGTACACCTTACATGACGGGCATACCACTTACCGTAATTGGCGGATATTTAGGTGCGGGTAAAACCACACTGATCAATCAAATTTTGCGCGAACCGCAGGGTAAGCGGTACTTGGTCATGGTCAATGACTTTGGCGCGATTAATGTGGATGCCTCGCTCTTGGTTTCAGCAGATGAGGATACGATTCAGCTTTCAAATGGTTGTGTGTGTTGCACGATGGGTGCGGACCTTTTTTTGGCGATTGGAGACGTGCTGGATGGGGATATGCGCCCAGACCATATTGTCATCGAGGCCAGCGGTATCGCTGATCCCGCAAAAATCGCGAATGTCGCTGTGGCGGAACCCGATCTGGTGTATCAGGGAATTATCACAGTAGTGGATGGTGCGAATATTTTGGATCAGCTTGTCGATCGCTTTGTTGGAGATCAGGTGCGTGATCAGATCCGCGTGGCTGATTTGATTTACGTGTCTAAAACTGAATTGAATGATCATCTGTCCATGCAACTGGCCACAATCAGCAAAGCCCCCATTTTGAAAAGTGATGCGGCAACAATTGAAATGTTGCTGTCCCCGAGCACACCCAAAGCTCCGGACCAGATAGCGGCGCCACACGCGGCCTATACCAAATGGTTTGCAGAGGCGGATGTCGAATTCAACCGAAACACCCTGATCTATGCGCTACAGGATCGTCCAAAAGGTGTGTTTCGGATGAAGGGATTTGTGCGCGCCGAAACCCGTATGTTGTCCGTGCATGTGGTTGGGGCGCATATCGATGTGACCACCTTTCCCAATGATGTTGAAACGGGATTGGTTGCCATTGGGCTTGCCTCAGAAATGAACGCGCAGGATTTGGATGCATGGTGGGCCAAGGCCAAGGAAAATGCCCGGACGCCCTATTCAATGTTATAGTTTGGAATGATATTGTCGTCATACACTGTAGGGTGGCCAAAAACATAATCTATAGTGTGAGCTGTATATAGTTTTTGCTTTTCATAGTAGAGAGCTAAACAGGATCATGACTGGCAATTAAGGGATATCGGGGGAGGTTGAAGATAATATATTGGGCACCGCCAGGTTGTAACCAGGTGTTTGAAGAGAG
>CALDGA010000022.1 GCA_937942085.1 uncultured Flavobacteriales bacterium | reverse complement strand
ATTTCACAATATTTGGGTCTATGTCACCTTTTGGAGCCTTAATCCTGCTTATCTCTATTTGGGTATCTCCCGCAGCACTTTGCCTGTATATTGCCTCATATTCCCTTTGGGACATATAAGGTTCATCTTCGTCAAATTCTTCTGGTTCTTCGCCGACATCCTCGCCTTCCTCAGTTTCCTTCTCCTCATCGGCTTCCTCAGCAAGTAATTCCCCTTCTTCATCAACTGGTTCCTTATCAATTTCCTCGGCGAGCAATTCTTCTACTTCCTCATCTTCACCAAGTTCTTCTTCTGGTTCCTCACGAGCAAGTGTGATTTCTAAGGTGTCGTCTAAGTTTTCCAAAAGTCTGCTCAATCTTCGGAGAAAGCGCTCCGTCAGACTTGGCATATCCATCACCATAAAGTTTTTTAGTTTTTCTTGAGGGTGCGCCCGCCCCCTTTACGCTCAGGAGAAGCACGATAAAATTTCTCGTGGAGAGGTGACAGACTGTGCGCCTGCCCGAACTCAAAACTTTAGATGATGCCATCAATTTTGCTGCAGAACTTAATCGGCGATACAATTTGGGGCTGAGGGAATATAGCGTAGGGGACGAGCGCACGCCCCCCAGCGAACTCATTATAGGAGACTACATTGCCATCTTCCGCATTAAGAAGGTCTTCCTGTGGGCGCACCACCTTGTAGCCTTAGGTTACTTGGACGAACGGGTTGTCAAAGATATACCCGAAATCATGCATTTATCCCTTACGCAACTGAAATATATTGACGCCGAGGACAATTACGGTTACCACATTTGCGCAAGGTATGACGCTCTTAACCCACTTTATGTGGCTGGACTGTTGTTCTATTTGGCTGTCCTTCCTTATTGTCGGCTCGCCCGCCCCACCTTCCGTCCCAATTCAGCACATCTAATAATCCACAATAATGTTTACGATGCGTTAGTGATAACGAAGGACAGCGAACTCATAAGTGAAGAGGAATGGACGGACTGGTTCTCTCAACTGAAGGCAAATGCTATCTACGCTGCTGTGAGGTGACCTTCATGGACGATTACACAATGACAATGGAGTCTAAACGGGTCGCCCAGAAAATCATAAAGGAGTATGACCTACCCCTTGAGGTGGTGGAGTTGGATGGGACTGCGCCCGTCAAAATAATCGGTGGAATTTTTGATAAGACTTTAGGCTTCTTGTATCCGACAATGATAATTAGACCCAAGCACACACATTCGGTTATGGTCTTGGTGGGGCGGAACACTGTGGGGTGGTGGACGGTAGGACAATATTGGCGTTACCTCAAGGGCTGCCCCGATTACTATTGCGTCCAATATACCAAGCAAGCCTTCCAATTCCTTCTCATGAAAACTGAAGTAGATAGTTACCTTCGTTTCGTCCCCGACCAGTTCCGTTCCTACACTACGAATTGCGGGGGTCATATTTTACACAGGTATGATGCTTCGGCATTTACTGTCGTCGCTACGCCCATAATAGACTCACATAACCATCCTTCCTATACCAGACTTGACTACGACCGACCCCTATACCAGACAACTATCATTGTGAGAGAGGACGGTCATTTCGTTTCCCCGAAGAAATGGCGCACGCAGGTGACGCAACTTCTAAATGACCTCTACTCAATTCCAGTGATGGTAGACTACTTAAGCCTTCCCGACGCCATTTCCTTCGCAAAGAACCTCGTGAAGAAATACAAATTGCCTTTAAAGGAGAGGCGGAGCGGGCTGGAATATCACGCACATTCTCTCACCATTGTTTCCGCCTTATCTTACGGTTGTGGCAACGAGACTATTATATTGGGGAGCGCCAAAGGATACAAAGAGGAATTTCCCGTGATTTGCGTGTCGGACGATATTGATGATGAACTGGTGAGCGTGCATTTGACTACACTGGGACATTTGTGTGGCATACTATTTTCTAACGGCTTGATGGCTTTTTGTGGGGGCGCACCGATTATGACTTATTCGCTGCCGACGCCCCAATCCTGCATTCTGACTATAGAAGGTTACCTTGCGGACGGCGACCCAGTCTACGACGACCCTCACGATAGGAAAAAGATAAAAGTCCTGAGTGACGGAAAAGTAATAAGACCGAAAGAGTGGCTGGAATTTGCTCATACCCTCAAAGCCGAATTGCTCTACGAACGAATTGATAGGGGGTCGCAAGGATGATGCTAACAGATGATAAGGCAATGACGGAGAAAATAAAAAAGGACGCCCAGCAGATTATAGAAAAGTATGACTTACCTCTTGAGGTGGTGGAGTTAGAGGAAGGCAAGCCTGTCAGGATAACAGGTGGGTTCTTCAATGTCACTATAGGTTTCTTGCTCACGACGATGATAATAAGACCCAAGCATTACCGTAATGTAGCCGTTGTGGTGGGGCGAAACAAAATTAAGTGGTGGATGGTAGGGCAATATTGGGATTACCTTGTAGGCTGTCCCGATTACTATTGCTTCCAATACAATAAACGAGACTTTGACTTGTTTCTTTTAAAGACTACAATTGATAGTTACCTTCGCTTCGTCCCCGACCAATTCTACTCTTACACTGAAGGGTTCTCGGCTCATGTTTTGGACAGAGATGACATTAGGGCGCTCACCGCCGTCGTTCTGCCTGTAAGGAAGGCTGAGGAATATCCTTCTCCTATTGAGTATGACCACAAGCATCCTTTATGTCGGATAGAGATTGCTGTGAGAGATAAGCATAGTTATCTCGTCTCCCCCGAAAAATGGCGCACGCAAATATCGCAACTTTTAGATACCCTCTACTCTATTCCCGTAGAGATGAACTATCTTAGTCTCTCGGATGCCGTCTCTTTCGTCAGAAGTGCTATGGAGAAATACAAGTTTCCTTTGAGGGAGATAAAGGAAGAGGCGATATACTGTATACATCCCCACACTGCCGTTTCTGAGTTATCATATGCTTATGATGGGGGGGCGCTCGTGCTGGGAAATATTAAAGGCTACAAAGAGGAATTCCCCGCTATTTGGGTAATAAACGAAATTCGGGGCAAAAAAGACATACACCTAACTACATTGGGGCATTTGTGTGGGGGATTATTCCTTGCTGGATTGAATGCTTACTGTGGGGGCACGCTGATTTTATCTTATTCGCTGCCAACTCCAGATACCTGCATTCTGATTGTGAAAGGTTACGGTGTAGACGACGATATCGTTTACTTCCGTGCGCCCCGCAAAAAGAAAATAACCGTTCTAAACAAAGGGAAATTGGTGGACGCTGAAGAATGGTGGGAATTTGCCCGTGCCCTCAAAGCCGAATTAATCTACGAGCGCATAAATGGGGGGTCTAAGGAATGATTGCGCCTAAGAAAGTAGATTTGAGCGCAGCCGAAAATATAGTGGACGATTTGATACATAGGTTCGGGCTGCCTCTCGTGAAAACTGTGCTGACAGATGTCAAAATCTCCAAAAGGGCAGTAGAATCAATTCACGCTTGCTATATAACGAAGGACACGCAGCCCCCAAATATCCTCATCTTGGGTAAGGATGCAGTAGAAAGAGATATAATTCTTCTGGGCACACTCTACGGTAAAGAGTTTCGTTTAGATGTAGGCATGTTATTAGAGGAAGGAGAGAGGTGCGCCCTCACGACACTTGCGTCCTTCACATTTTCCACCGCTTGTCACGCCCTCCTGACCCGATACATTCCCACCATTGCTGCCCTCATCCCTTACTGCCCTTACTACACAAGTCCATACAGTGCCCAACTTAAGGTAACCTTTAAGTGGCTGGAAGGTGAGAAGGACACAATACCCTTTGATTTGGAATTGGTCAGGAACAGCAAATTGGTTGTAACGCCGAGCGATTGGAACGCTTTCGTCGCTAAGGCACTAAATACTTACAACTCACGCACACAAGGTATAGAGTTTCTCAGTTTTGACGATGCCTTTGCCCTTATGGAGAAGATTAAGAAGCGGTATGGGCTGTTTGACATGGGCGCACCGAAAGAATTGACTAAGCCGACATACATACCAGTGCTGGGAGAGATGCATCCGCATGTCATATACAGACCCATTTACGACTTGACCAAAGATTACGCTACATTTGATTTCGGTTATGTGGAGTATGGAATGGGGCGCTGCCCCGCATTCAGAGTATCCACTCTCAGAAGGCTTCATAAACTCTTGTCGGAACATATGCTGTTTCCGCTTTTGCGCCCGCACCTGACCAGCGCCCTCTTCTTCGCCGATGTGGTCAATAGAGTTAGTAACACTTGCTTTCTCCTTGTGAAGGCGGGGGCGACCGACTTAGTTGTCTCCTCAAAGAGTAGCATGTATAAAATTCGCATCCTCAGTGGCGGGAAAATTATTTCGCCGAAAAGGTGGCGCAATTGGGTCACTAACTTGAGAGTGAATTTGCTGTATGATGCGGTTTAGAATGAGGTTGCCCGCCCCAGAAGTCTTCTCAATGCCTTTCTGAGCAATGTCCTAACAATCCTCTTTACTCGCTTCCTTATTCCATACAAATCTAACTTCTCTCTTGGCACTCCGAGAGCCTCCAATGTCTCTCTACCGAGACCAGCCAATTCCCGATAGTATCGGATATCTTCACTGGTATATGTCCTTCTGGGTGTCCATCCAGCGGGGAATAAAGAAACGCTTCTTTCTGGAACTCCCTTCCTACCGAAAATCCATGCCCTACCCAACTCAATAAACTTTGCAAAATCTTGCCTGTGCTCTTCCCACATGGCGATTCCTTCCTCAGCAGTCTTTACCCACACACGGCTCTCTAAAGGAGAAGGAAGCAAAGCGGAAATGACATCGCCCGTCCTATGGAAGAGTGTGATTATTTTTTCCAAATAAGGAATTACTTCCATCTTGATGTAGGTTAGGACTTCCTGATGCGCTGCTCCTAATTTCTCAACTTTCTCCCTTAATTGCTGGCTGTGTGTTAATGCTTCCTCAATGGTATCCAGAATATCATCTCCGCTAAACCAGCGTCTCGTGCCTCTCATCCTATGAAGGAAAGCGAACAATACACCCCAACCTTCGTTAGTGCCACCAACATCCAAATATCCTCTTAACGAGCCTTCTACTGCTTCTTTTAATGCACTAACCCGAGGCTCGTCCGCCAGATAATTCCTCAGCCAGAAAGAGATGTAAGGTTTAATGTAGGTATTTATTTTCTCTCTCGCTGTGTCCATGATGTCTGCTGGGTCATGCTCAAAGAGCCTCGGCAACTCTTCATATACTTCCTTAGCCTTACCGTTTCCTGTGCAGAAGGATACTAACCTAAAATAACTGCATCCGAACCACCCGCTAACGACAAAATCTACCGAGTGTTCCACCATCTCCTTGCCTTTGACTAATATGTCGTAATAGGTGCCATTACACCTAATTGGGATGGCAGGAACTGAAATTTCTCGGGGCGCGCCCCCTCTCCAATCTAACAATTTTAAGTCCATCTTCGGACACTTCTCAACGAAACTCATTCCCAACTCAAATCTAAGTCTATCCAACTTGTCAGCGTTGATAGGTATCTCCCGCAAAGTCTCATAGTTCCTTAATGCATCTTCCTCTAAGAGCCAAATGATGGAGCCACGAAACCAGGGAGGGTCGGGTATAGCCCCTGAAAGCAAATCTTTGACTTCCTTTGAGAATTTGTCTCTGAAGGTTTCGTCTGTCACTATCTCAGGAGTGTATTTGTCCACAATGCTGACAGCGTCCGTGTAATACCACCTCTTGTAATCTTCCAAATGCGCCATTATAAAATTCCACACCTTCTTCTTAAAGTTCTCTTCAAGGAACGGAAGGTAGAAGAGCAAGTTTATGCTTTCCAGAATTTCTCTTGTCTGCGACCTTACCTTCACAGGGTATCCCCGTAGTGTATACTTACTTCCAAAGTCACGGAAGTCTACGACAGCAGCAAATTCTTTCTCCTCAGCCAACCTACCTATATTTTCCAGCAACTCAATGAAGAAATTGGCTATGTGTTTAGCATTTTGGGGATTTTCTACCCACGAGACGGGGGTAAGGGACGCTATCTCTCTGTAGCGAAGGAAATAACTCTTGAGACCCTCCACCACCCGCTCCTTGAGTTCATTTATTCTTATATTTTCTTTGACCCACTCCTCGGGTAGTTCGTTATGCGCAAGTCGCTGCCTTTCCACGGGTTATTCACCAGTAGGTATTTTAGTTCGGAAAAGGTCGCCCGCCCCAAATGCCGTCAAAAGACTTCTTCTAATATCATCTCCACCAATTTATCCACATCATTTACAGGCACAAAGTCGCCCGCCACGCCATCCTTAAATAACCGCACAAACTCCACAGTCATGGACACTGGGTCGCCACAAACTACGAACACAAGTATTCCTCGCTTGCTCAGTTCTTTAAACAGAATATATTGGGATTTCGGGAGCACTTTATTGACTTTCCACTCAATAAGGACAGGCTTCATGTTCACCAATGCTATACCGTCAATGTTAAAGAAGGCGGGGCGCACCCCCTTAGCCATATACACTTTGTCTTCTACGACTTCCAGTCGGGGGCGACGCTTGTGTAGGTAACAGCCGAGCCGAGAACAGTCCCAGAACAAAGCCGATATCGCTGGCGGTTTCTCAGTCGCTATCGGGTCATCGTCTTCTCCCCTTTCTACAGGTTCGCCACGAACGAATTTACCTAAGTAGTCCACGAACTCTTCTGCTTTGATGGCGTGGGCGACGGCTACGACATGTCTACAAGGTGTGGTGGCGAACTTGTGGGGGCAAGTGCACGCAAGGGACGGTAAGGAGACGAAATTGCCATCTACCTCAGCCTTGTCCTTGTGCCATTTGATGTTAAAGTCGGCAATTTTGGGTTCGGCAACCGCAGTGAGGTAAGTCAAATAGAACGCTGCTATGTTCCTGTGTGTGGGGACGAAATGCAGGGTAATCTCTTTAAACTTTTCCGTGAGCCCGAACGGGGGGTTGCTGCCGTAAACTTCCGTGACGCCAAACTCCTCGCAAGTCTGCAGGAGAAATTCCTCTACGGAGCGGAAAGGTAACACGGACGCATCCACTTGACCGTCTTTCTCCACAATCCGAGCGCCTAACTCATTGCCCCAGTGTAAGTAAACTCTCATTAGGCTATACCCTCCTTTCTTCTCTTCCTGCCGTGGCAGCGCACCCCCACCGCATCTCCTTGCTGCCAGAGGGCAGGCTACGGGGGTCACCCACTGACCCCTGCCCTGAGGCAGACACCTCAGGGAATTTTCACTTTTATTATAACGCACTGGGGCACAAATGTCAAGATTTCTTCTTTCCTTTGCCCACAAGTTGTGCGATGAGGCTCTTAAGTTCGTCGTCTATATTGTAGGTCTTCTTGGGGCTCAAGATGCTTAGGTCATAAAGGGTTTCCCAATTTTCTTGTGCTATTCTTCCATCTGGGGCATCAACGAAGTCTTTGGGTCTTTTGGCGGGCACGACGAATTTGCCTTCAGTATCTACACCGCCGACCCCCATAGCGTGCGATGCTGGGACATGCCTGTATGGTTCACCATATTCCACATAGCCCCAGCCCCAATGCTCTCCCAGTCCTTGTTTTCTGAGCCAACGCTTAATGATTTCCCTTGCTAATTCTTTCTTCAGGCTCAATTTAGTCACACCCCCATTTATTATTGAGCGACATAGAAATCCCACGACTCTCCTTCTGGGTTAGATGTCATGAAGTTGGTTGTCCACTGGAGCGCCCCGTCTGGTGTGATGTTAGTTGACGACCTCGTGAACTTGACATTGTAGAGCGTAATCTTCATTTCTGGGTTAGTTGGGGGCGACCCAGGGTATGATGAGCCAACGAACGGATAGTATTCAATCTCCATCTTAGCAACCTGAGTGAGTTGGTTAATGTTAAGCAAAGTTATCTCATTGTGGATGGTCAGGACGGTAAAGTTACCTTCCACGATTTGGATAGCGTCCATGAGCGCCCGCCACATTCGCACCGCCTTAATAAACTTACTTTGAGTGAATGTATCTTGTAAGAATGTGTGGTAAGGGTTAATGTTGTTTCGGATATCCATGCTGAACGAGGAGACAAGCAAAGGAAACTCTGGGAGAATTCTTTGGTTTTGAGTATTGTAGAGTTTAATCACACCCTCAAAGATGTTCAGGATGCCTTTGTCAATTCTATAAGAGATAGAGAACGGTTGTGTGTAGGGAATTTCGGCATGGATGTAACCACCACCAAGAGACAATCGCAATGTTGCTGGGTTACCAGCGGGCTGGTTAAAGGTCAGGCTTCTTGGCACGCACGCCCATACATCTATCAAAGCGTTACCGAAACCAGATGGGTTACCGAAGTAGTATACACCTTTAGCGCCCGCACGGATAGCAACGAAAGGAAAGTGATTGTAGAACTCCGCCCTTCGCTTAAACAAACTGAATATCTTTTCCATTGCTGGGATAGGCTGCACCATGCACTCAATGGACACATCCTGCAGCCCAATACCTTCTTCCTCAAGGGCAGCGAGGTTCTGCAGACCGATTGCCTGAATTTGCCTCACGCCACCTTCCACAGTAAGAGATATGGATGACAAGTAAGGGAAGTCGTAAAATGTGCCACCTTTAATGAGAGGTGTAGGGATAACTTCGGCTGCCCCCAACAGTTTGTTCTCGGCGTAGTTTATAAGTTGGGTAGTGTCAAAGATACCAAATTTTGCTCCGACATGCGCTCCTGACAGCACGAAAGTTGGCATATCCGTTCACCCACTATTTATTTTAGTTTATGGGGCGGGCGTGAATGACCACAAAGGAATTCCAGCGCCCAGCCCACGCCACTCAAACTGCACTTGGCTCTGCGCCCCCACACTTACCCTCCAATCAGTATACTTGCCAGTGAAATAAAAGTCGCCTACCTTTCTCTCCATCGTAGGGTCATAACACTCCAGCGTTATCTCCTTGATTGGTGATGGGAACTGGGCTAATGAGTGCAGGACATTTTCTGGTGCGAATGCTCTGAAGGATAGTTCTGCGTTCTGGTATCCGAAATTGTATAGTCTTGGGGCACGCCGAGCCTTGCTGTAAGCCTCAATGGTGTATCTCTCAAAAGGGATGGCGTGCATCAGCGTTATGTTATTGGTCACAGAGAAGGTAAGGGATAGGACACGCAATGGGAAGGAAGCATCTTGGGGCGCAAGGGGCGTCACACCTAAGATGGTGGAGAAGTTGGCGACGGGATAGATGTCCGCCCCGACCTGCGCCCCCCCGCCCCCATACTCCACACTATTCTTAGGCATAAATACAGCGTAATTGCCAGTAAAGGTCACTGATAGGGTCGCCAAGTTGCCTTCGTTAAATTGGATGGTAAATCTTTGGGGCACGCAATTCTGAAGGTAAACTCCGCCTTTGTGCTCTCTCAAGTAAAGGAAGAAGTCGTAGATGGTGGGCGGAAAGTCGGCAAGCGCAAAGTCGCCAATTAAGTTACTCACGAAAGGATGCTTGTGAAATATGGTCTCAAAGGTGAGTTCTATTGCTGGGGCGTCTATTTCTGCTGCGATTACTGGGGCGGGCGCTCCCGCAACCTGCCACACCTCTATCCCACCAGATATGCTCAGCGAAATCTGAGACACTAACGGAAAAGCAGAGAAGTCGTCTATGTCCGCTTGTAGACCGTGATATGCCGACTGAGCGTTCTGCCTGCCAGAGCCCAACACTCGGTCGGCGAGCCAATCGGAAATTCTCATTCTCAGCGTGAGCAAATCCGTCTGTGTAGGGCTAAAAGCGAAAGTCACTTCTATCACCATGAAGAATTTAGCACTTTTGGGGAGCGGGCGCACTAAAATTAAGTGTGGTGATGCCAAAGTGGAGCAGATAAATCTTCATAGAGAATACCTTATGCTTCTGGATTTGGTGGAGTTATTGGAGCGGGCGCTCACGCCCCCAGTCTTCGTCCATACACCTACGGAACATCTGGATACCGAACACTCGCCCTCTTTCGTTTACGCTGGTATAGTGCCCGCTTCTGGCGGAACCATGCTGGAGCGACCCACTTTGACTTCATGGGGTATCATGCGCAATGTAGGCGAACCGCCCCAGCCAGACGACATAATAGAAGGGTTCGCCGTGACCGAAGAAGATAATAAGATTGTAATTGGCAGCGGTAAATACAGGAAGAACGGAGAGATTAAGGAATTTGGGGGCGCAGTGCTGGAGAAGAAATTCCCCGACGCTTTCATCACCTTTAACTTGCTCACTGAGCAGGCAGAATTGACTATGTATCTTTCACCCTTCCACCGAGTTTTGCGATAAAGTCCTTCGCCTTGCCCTTAGGCACAGCCTTCACTTTCCATACCCACCCGTGCATGGCAAATTCGTCGTCCTTCGGCTTTATTCTTTTACACGCATGGGTAGGCACGGAATGTGATTCGGTAGCGTAGATGATGGCGTAGGTATTGTAGCGCTCAAAGAAGACGACGAAGAGGGGCTCTTGCCCTGCTATTGTAGCGTGCTTGATTAATTTTGCGAGCGCATCGGCACTCAAATCGTAATAATCTCTCCTTGTGATTTTGAGTTGGACATGGAAGTTACCCACCACGCCATCTTCCCAGGGCATTCCTCGCCCCGATAAAGGCAACCTGCGCCCCCCCAAATTCTGCATGTGTCTCCTTTCCTTTATTGCGTAACGCATCTACCACATCTCCTTTCTTATATCCATTTCGGCGACAGAGTGGCACGAATTTCGTCCATAAAAGAAGTTTGTTTTGCTGGGCTTCGCCGTAAAGATATCCTGATATTAAGTTTAAACTCGTCGGAATTTTCTGGCAACCTGAATACAGGGAACGGGGGCGCACCAGCCAACCTCTCATCAGTAAAAGCACACAAGACTTTGTTGGCGTCTATTGCGTTGGGCGCTACAAATTTAATGTCCCTTAAGTTATAGAGCCCAGCCACATCCAGCACATAAGCGAAGTAGGCTGGGATGATGTTGCCGATGAGCCGTTTCACTGCGCTCCACAAAGAAGCAGCATCCTTAGCATCCGTCCACTCGTAAGGCAAGATTGCTGCTACGGAGTTGAGTTCGGATGGACTTATGATGACGAAGGGGCGCACCGTCGGCTCGTGTGCCACCACATCAGGAACGAAAGATAATGGGTCTCTCAAAGGGGAAACGGAAATGTGTTCGTTAATTCTCTTAAGCACCAAGTCACGCATTTTGGCGGACATTTGGGCGAGCCTATATCCCCATCGGGGGGTCACAGGCTGGATATCGCCCGCACACATCCCATATACCCACATCAATTTCCACGATACTTCTTCATCTTCGGGCACTTTCGGCGTTTCGTAAAGGACGAGCGAGCCCGTCAGCAAAGGCGCTATGCTGTCCACACTCACGCCGATGGGGCGCTCCACATACCTATCCAAAACTTTCTCCACAAACTCATTTAAGTCTCCTTTAATTTGAGCCTTGACTTGGTCTATTAGGGCGCTGCGACGCAAAGGCAATGATGGGTAGGACGATGGCGGTTCTTTAGCCAAATGCGGGGGTAAGTCCAGCCATAAGTCCGTCCCCCTAACTTTAGTTCCCAAAGCGAACGGTAGAAAGGATAATGGCTCGTAGGGGCGTGCCTTCTCTAAAATCGCTTTGAGGTGTCTGATACTTTTGCGCCCCCGCATCCGCTTGACGACACCAAACACAATAGCCCAAAACTCGGCGCTCCCCACCTTAACATCAGGGTAATCTCGTCTCACTATCTCTATTGCTTTCTCCCAGTCTCGTTCCAAGACATCTATCGTAGGCATATCGCTTTCCCCCAAGAATTTTAGCCTTTACACACAGGACAAGCGTGCTATAATTTTAATTGAACCTTAGTAAAGGAGTGATGACTATGTTGGAGCAGTTAAACGAAGTGCTGAGACTGAACCGTCTGCGTAAGTTGCCCCTTGTTGGTTCATTATTTAGGCGCAGGCTCACGGAGAAACTCATGGACTTGCTTGGACGAAACGGCGCTATCAGATTACTCAAAGAAAAGACGCTTCCCTTCCTCTACGCCTTCTCCTTCTATCAGGGACTGCAGGAGAGCATTTACACGGCAGCAGCCAAGACCATCGTTGGCGTGCCCCAAGACTTACTTTTCTGTCCCATATGCTACTCTACCTACAAAAAAGAATTTCCCTTACAACTCAATGTGGTGGGCAACAGGGTTGTCAGTATCTCATGTGACGAACACGGTATTCTGTGCACCTACACTTCGGAACTTGAGTTTCTCCCTTTGATGAGGCTGGCGCTCACGCATGTCTCCGATAGCCCCATCCTTCTTGAGCGCTTCTTCCGCATAGTGGAGTTGGATAAGATTGCGTCGGCGAGAGAGGCAGCGCACGCCGTCACCAGCACCGACGAACTTCTCGGGGGTAAAGAAATAGCGGAGCATGTGAAGAAAGTGCTGAGTGTCCTTGACATGAAGTTGTGGGAACATCGGTGGAGCGATGAGGAAATAGACAAAGTGATGAAACATATTGAGGCGATAAGGAAGTTGCTGGACAAGTATGGTAAACTGGTGGGTAGGGTAACCTTTTTAACGCAATGGCATGAAGACTTCCTACCCAGCGTCCCGATATGAGATGATAAAACGAAAGAGGGAGAAAAGGCGGGAGATGAGAGAGAAATGGATGCGAAGGCAAGTGGAATTGAGACCGCCGAAAGACCCAGAATGGTTTCTCAAATTCACGCTGCCCCATCTGGGGTGGAAGTTGTTCTTTAAGCAATTTGGACTGAGCGAGGATGAGGTGTTAAGCATAGTAAATGCTATCTTAAAGGATGGTGAGTAGGTAATGATAGAGTATAGTGAGGGCAGGGGTCGCCCGCCCCAACCCACCAAAAGAAGCGAAATTAAGCGCAAAACAGTGAAAATCCTCAACCTGTTCTCCCTTTACTTCGTCAATTACATGACCAAAAAGGGTCGCCCCGAAGCCTACATACCCACGACGAGAGAAATCTACCTGTGTGAGATGGCTGCAGGGCTGCCCTACAATATCAGGCAATGGGAAAAATTTATCAGCACTTATTTTCGCTACTTAGATGAGTTGTTAGAGGAGAGTGAAGGTAAGCCGTCGCTCACTCATTTCTTAGACAACTTTAGCAAAATATCCCATCTATGCGGGGTGTAGCGGTAAATGACGAGAGCGGGGTTGCGTGAAATCTTGCTAATAATAGATGAATTTGTCAGAAGGCACGCACTTCCTATGCCCGAAGAGATAGCGCTTGCCTTCCGCAAACGACCGCCTGTAGCGTTGGGCTTATACAGCAAAATTATGGAAGCGGAACAGATGATAGAGCCCCCCGCCCTCAGCGAGCGCCCCCAAAAAGAGGAAATAGAAAGGCTCTACTATTACTTCGCCATACACGAATACTTTGAGTTGCGCAAGAAAATTTTAATGGGCGAAAGCGTCAATATTGACAAAGAGTTTCCTGCGCTCCATAATTTAATCAAGGTTCTCAGCACAATTTTGCCTGAGGTGATTACCGATGAAGAGTAGCGAAAAGAATTTGGCGGAACAAATCATTAAAGTGGAAGGCAACATTTCCTTCTACAAGATGAGAGTTCCTTTGCCGTGCCAGAGGTTTCTTTCGGCGGGGCGCACCTGCGGGCAAGAAACGGATTACGCCATAGTAGTGGAAAGAATGGATTACAACCTCGTCATCCCCATTTGCGAAAAGCATGCCCCTAAATGGGCAAAAGAAGCGCTCAAAGAAAAACGAAAGGGGGAAAAGAAGAATGGTGGAAGTAACACCCCGAAAACTAAAAGAACATCTCGTGCATGACTTAGCCTACCCTTACCCCGTTTACATATGGGGCGCACCTGGTGTGGGCAAAAGTTCCATCGTGGCGCAGGTAGCACAGGAACTTGGCTTAGATTTAGTCCTTCTTTCGGTAGCCCTTGAGCATCCTTACACTCTCGGTGGCTTACCTGTAGTATTGTGGCGTGAGCGCAGTGTGACCAAACTTCCGCCAGCCTACTTGAAAGAACTAAAGAACGCTGTCCTATTCTTAGACGACTTCGCAGCGTCAGACCCGTCCCAACAGCGTGTAGCGTTGACTTTGACCACATACCGTCGTGTCGGCGACTTTGAGTTAGATAAGAGCGTCCGTGTAGTCTTCGCATCTAACAGAGTAGAGGACAGTTCCTTCGTCATTAGACCGTCAATGGCTGTGCTCAATAGAGTGAAGCATTACACTTTAGTTCCGTCGCTGAGTGATTGGCTCATTTACCTTTACGAGCGGTGCGCCCCCCTAAACGAAATAAACGAATTCGGAAATAAAGTGTGGTCTAACTTGTTCCCTTATGTGGTAGCATACTTGCGGACGCAACCGAAGAAATTCTTCTCCGACGCCTCTAAGGAAGTTACCGATGTAGCCTACCCTACCCCACGCTCTTGGTTTAACGCTTTGTGCGACCTATCCCTTTACGCTAAAGAAGGCAAGATAAAGATACCGTTGGGGGATGAGGATGTGGATACCGCTATAGTTGTTGTTGGGGGTTGGGTCGGCGCTGACACGGCTAAAATGTTCGTCCCGATGATGAAAGCGGACTTGAGCCTCGTAGACGAATATGAGAAAGCACCCCAGAAACTCAAAGAATTACCCGTTTACAATCAGATACTATACTCCATTCTATTGCTAAGTAGGGGCGTGCCCGCCGACGAAATCATCAAATATGTGGGGTCGGAGAGTATCGCCCTCATCTCCTTCCTCACAAAGCACTCCATGTATCTGAGCATAGAAGACAAAGTGAAGATGAGCGTAACGACTTTAAAGAGGAGGCGAACTAAATGATGAAGTTTCCGTCGCTGAGGAAAATTTTGAGGGATGCGTTGGACGATATTTTGGCTGAGGGCAGCGACCCAACCATCCGTGTCCGACCGTCATCCTTAGGTTCGTGTCCACGCAGGGTAATTCTCTCCATTCTACAGGGTATAGACGAGGATGCCGAATTTAGTAAGGAAGACAATTGGGGCGGGCTCGGTAAAGGAGTGATGGTCGTAGGCAAAATTTACGAGCAGGCGCTCCTACCTTACTTGCGCAAAGAAGGCTTCCTCTACCAATGCTACATCGTGGTGGACAAGGAACTTAACTTGTATGGTCACAGTGACTTTTACTTGCCCCCGCAAGGTGAGAACGACGAAGCCATAATAGTAGACCTCAAGACGACAGGAAAAAAGTCTATTCCCTTCCTTCCTCATAAGCACCACATTAACCAAGTCATGCTATACATGCATGGGGCGCTGCATGGGGAGATATGGGAGACGAACGAAAAGGGCGAGCCCATAAGACAATTGGAGAACCCAAAGAGAATTAGCGGGGCGCTCCTATACATCATCAGGGAAGACCCTTACATAGTCTTTGATACACAAGAGTTCTGGATAAACTACTTAGAGGACAGCGCTAAGGCTCTGTTAGATTACGCTGCGAAACTGAACGATATGGTGGCGCAAGGTGAAGTTCCGCCCATACCTGAAGGTAACAGCCCTTACGATTTTCCTTGTTATTATGCATCCGAATTCGGCGAAATAAAATGTCCTTTCTGGGACGATTGCTGGCGTGAGGAGTTAAAGAAGCATTCTGGCGATATAACAGAATTGGGTCTGCGTGCCATACAAGAATACAGGGCTTATAAGGAAGCGGAGGGGCGCTACGAGCGAACCAAAGAACTCATCAAAGATACCCTAAGAGATTACCCGACTTACGAAATAATTACCGAAAATGGGTCTGTGATAAAGTATACTGACTTTAGGCGTCTCGTCAACTACAAGAGCCTGATACAGGATTTGGTGACTGAAGGGCTCGTGCCCCGACAACGATTAGAAGCCTTAATAGAGAAGCACACTAAAGTCCAGCAAATAGAAGCAATCAAAGTTAAGCCGAGGGGGCGCTAACGACAATGGACAGACTGCATCTGATGCGGAAAGCACACGCTTTGGCACAGAAAATCTTCGGTCAGGAACAAATTGATGGCATGCCCGCCTACGCTTACTTCATGAAGAACATAATAGCAGTCAAATTCGGAAAGAAGTCAAGGTCGCAGTTAACTGATGACGAATGGGGGGCGCTGTGCCATATCCTTGAGGAACTGCATAGGATAAAGCGGGGACTAACGCACGAAAAAGGTATAGAAAATGATGACGAACCCACCTGCAATGGAGAAGATGCTCAGGATAGGAGTTAAGTTCGTCCCCGCCAAAGCGAGCGCCCCACCCACTATAAGACCGTAACCCAATAGAAGTAGCAAAAGACGACGCTCCATACTAAAACACCCCACATAAAGTCAGGAAAGGAGCCAGGCACCATCGCCTGACCCCTTTCCATTATTTTCTCTAATCAGATGTCAGCATCACAACTGTGGCAGAGGCACACCAGTAATCGCACCTTGCAGAACTGGCGCCCGCACAACCAATGTGGTGAACTTAAACGCAGCAATTCTGTAAGTCAAGGTGATAGGTGCGAACCAACCGATTTGTGTAGGCTGCAAGTCCCACATCTCAATTGCCCTACCAGTCTCGGTGTAACCGTGGAACTGACCAGGCAACTGCTCGTCTGGGTCAATCAAAAGGATGTCGGTAACCTTGACAGGGCTGCCACCAATGGTAATTTGATATTCTGGCATCCATCGGCAGGCGACGACACGGATTTCGCCGACACCAGGCAACATCATCGGGAAGACACGGGACGGCGAAACAACCTCAGGAGTGGTCAGCGGGACACCAGGTGCGACGGTCACACGCAAGTTGCTCCACCAATCTTTCACCAAGACATGGATGAGACGAGGATGCACCAGCATCAACTTAGGATATGCCGTTCCACGCTCGTAGATTGCTTCTGCCACGGTATAGACATCGTGAATGGAAAGTTGGTTCAGAGATGAGCCACCGCTTGCGTTCAGAACCCTGACCACACCATTATAGGTCTTGCCACCAACAGTGTAGCCGTTAACGATGACCTTGCGCAGCCCAGTGAAGGCATCTGGGTCAGCAGCAGGGTCGCCGTTAATGACCAAGTTCTCTTCACCAGAGTAAAGGGCGATGGCTGCGTTGGTGCTCTCCTGCAAGAGCAAGTCGGTGAATGTCCTCGCAGCAGCCTGCGCCATGAAGGTAACTTTCTTCCAAACTTGGAGCACCTTAAATGGCGCAGTCAGGCGGACATATTCGGTCTTGTGTGCCAACGGAGTAGCAGGGCTTTCGCCGAGCGCCACATCGGGCGGGTTACCAGTGAAAGTCGTGCGTTCCCACACATTGGCGACAGCGACCCACTGGGCTTCTGTGCCTTGCGGGGCAATCCTGCGAGGAATGCTCGCAAGGACAGGAAAGTCCATTGGGTGCATGCGTGCCAACACGGGAACGACGAACGGGAAGAACGGCAAGTGCGGTGCATCGGCAACAGCGATAGGTGCATCGGACTGCTTGCGGAGCAATTCCCGCTCCTCTTCACGAGCCTCCCTGACAGCGGAATGGCTACCCAAAACGGCAGCGAAAATGCTGTCCAAAGCCTTGCGCAACTTTTCTCGGTCGTCCGCAGGCAACTTAGAAAGTTCGCCCCACAAACCGTAATCCTTCAGACTTTGCTCAAGTTGTTCCCTCACTTGGGTTGCGATTTCACTCATGGCTCCATCATTTCCTCAAGTGACTACCTTTAGCACGGGATTACTACTAAATTTACTCATTACTTGTTTGTTCTGGGGTGGGCGTTTCCAGCCCCATATTATTATTTAGTTTTTCTTCGCTTCCAGTGCTTACGCTGTAGTCTCGGCGCTCCAATTTATCGTTAATACCTAAGACATAGTAGAGGAACATGATTTGGGTCGCCAAGTAGTATGGGTCGTTGAGCATTGACTTCATCCTCGCTTCTAAGGACTTTCTCAGTTCGTTGATTGTCTCGCTTTTAGTTTTTGCGAATTCGTCTGACATTCTTTTTTCCCTCCTTAATGAGAGAATGGGGGGCGGGCGCTCCTATGCCCACAATTGGGGCACTTGCCCGCCCCCACAAGCATAACCTATCACGCCTCACTCCCCTCGTCCCTCTTCTCTTCTTCTACGGGAGTGACCTCTAACCTGCCCTCATCGTCAAGTTTAGCCGTAAACCTTCGCTCCACCAACCGAGAAATAGCCTCAAGCGCCTTGCCCAACTCAGTGTTCTTTAGCGCCTTGAGCCCTTCCTCAGTCGCACGCAAGTAAGGCACTTCAGCGTCCTCTTGCTCCTCTTCCCGTGCGAACCTGCGCTCCAACTCGTCAGTAATCAACGCCCCCACAGCCTTAGTCAACGGAACTCGTGGCGCTGCAGCCCTCTCTTCTGGTGCGGGAGCAGGTGGCGCTGCAGGAGCAGCAGGGGCAGCAGGAGCAGCAGCGGGAGCAGGTGGCGCTGCAGCCTCTTCCTCAGGTGGAACTTCGGGCAATGCTACTTCCTCTTCCTCAGTTGGCACTTCCTCAGCGGGCGGGACTTCCGCAGGAACCTCTTCCTCAACCTTTTCTGCCTCTCCCACGGCTTCCGCAACGAAGTCAACCAACTTGTCCACAGCCTCAGTGAACTTCTCAATAGCGCCCTCAATCTTTTCTGCGATGCTGTCCATGAGTTCACCGAGGAACTCTTCCAGTGCCTCAGAGAGAACCTCGGCAACTTGGGTGAAGAAGGAAGACAGAAGTTCGCCCGCTGCTTCCTCTGGGACATCGCCACTCGCTGGTCGTGCGATAGCGACGAAGCCCCGCTCGTTCTGCTTGCGCAATACTGTCGGCTTAGCCCACTCCTTCCTCGCTTCATCACGCTTCTCTTCAGTATCCTTGCTCTCCCACTCCTCGTAACCTACCATCCAAGTCTTGAGTTCTCGGTTGACGAGCCAGTCACCAGGGAAGTCTGGGTTAAACTTCTTGCGGATGCCATACTCCTTTAACGACTTTAAGATTTGCTCATACACTTTGATTTTGCTGTCCACTTCAGGGTAGAGAGCGTGGTGCCTGAGGAAGGAAGCGAGCGCTGCCCGTGCCCGTTGAGGTGAATCAACAGGGAAAGCAAATCCCACAGGGTCGGCGAACCTGACGACATCCTCGTAGGCTTTCGGCTTCGTCTCGTGAGCGTTGAGACCTGCAGAATAACCATACTCTTTCTCACGCTTCTTGAGAGGGGATTCTACTTCTTCTACTTTCCCCTGCCTTGCGTGCATCCGCCTGAGTTCCTCTAATACCCTTCGCAAACTTTCATTCTCCTTCTTCCTCTTCTTGCTGACCTCAACTCCGACATCCACTACATCGGCAGCACGCAGTTTCCTTTCACGCTCCTTCCCATGCACCTTTTCCTCATGACCGCTCTTGGGAGCACAACGCTTGAGCATCTCTTCAGCCAAAGAATCTGCTACTTCTAACTCCACGCCATTAATGATAATGCTTGCCATATCAGTTCCCCTTCTCTCTGTGCTACTCCATACCCAAAGTTTACCTTACGAGGGACTTCCCTTCTTTTATTTTAGTTTTTCGTCCGTTTCGTCATCGTCCTCTATTGGGATAATTTCGGCGACGGTGCCGTCACTGAAGATGACGACTTCGCCGATTTCCTTCTTGAGTTCTAATGACTTAATCTTGAGGCTGCCCACAATTTTCACTCCAGCATCATCATGGAACGCTTTACCTTCCTCGTGCCTGCCCTCAACTTCCGCAATGGGGTTCTTAGCATCCTTAGTGCCGACCCACGAGATTTTGATATCTTCGGGCTTGTCCCAACCTTTGACATTCATCTTGCGTGAGATTTCCTCTAAGGTGAACACTTGCAGGATGACATCGTCTTTCTTGGCTTCTTTGGTGATATTGATGTAGGAAGGATGGACACGGACGAAGAGTTTACCTGGTTTGGCTGCGGGCGCAATGAAAGTCAGACCTGGGATGACGAATGGGTAGTGGGGCGCTTCGGCTGCGGTAACGGGAGCATCAGATTGCTTGCGGAGCACAAATCGCTTCCTCAATTCCTCAACCTTTTCGGTAACTTCCTGCATGGCTTCTTCGCCCACATTCTTCTCCTCAAGGTAATCTTCCGTTCCCAAGAAGACTGGATGGTGGATGTAGACACGATGCAGCGGTTCGTTAGGGTCAAAGGCTATGCGTGCCCCATTATCATACATTGCGTCCAGAATTCGCTTAAAGATGACTTTTTGGGCGTTTGCGTCATAGAGAGCCCGCACCTCAGGTCGCATAAATGCTGTGTAGGAAGTGATGACCCATTCTGGTGTGATTGGGAAGTTGTATCCTACGGGGTCAGCGAACTTTGACAGTGGAATGGATTTAAATGTTGGGTCGGGCACGAGCCTTGCGTTCTCCCCATGCTGGTAACCATACTTCTCTTCACGCTTCCTCAATTCTTCCGTTGCTTCGTCAATGTTAACTTCCTGCGTGTCGTAAATAGCGTTGTGGAGACCAGCGACTAACTTGATTTGTGCATCATCCAATTGCTCCAGCCAAGTCTTTTGCAGCCGATAAGCATTAGGGTTAAATCCTTTCAGTTTCATCGCAAGGGGCTCGGGAATTAAAGCGTCTATCCATGCTCCTTCGTAGTTAACTTCCAGCCCTTCGGAGAGAGCCTTCTCAATCAGGCGGGCAAAGACTTTCCCTGCGGTTTTGGCGTCGTAGATGGAGAGGATATAGTCAGGGTTCTTTCGGAAGAAGTTAATGGTTGGGAGCAGGCGTTCTTTGGTGAGCGGGAACAAGTAGTTGACTTCGTCGGCGAATTCGTCCACATCAAGGTAGAAGTCTGGTTTAATGATGTTACCGAAGGGGGTCGGCGGGATGCCCCATTTCTGGCTGCGCTTGTGGAGTTCCTCAATATCGTGCCTCGTGTAGGAAAGGCGTCGGCGCTCCCGATTACACTTCTCCAACTCAATGTAAATGTTCTTTTCGGTAATAATATCCGTCATTTCGTCATCTCCTCCCACTTCCTGCCAGCCTTTACTTTTACCTTCATATCTGTCTATCGCCGAAATCAGGCTCTTAACGAAAACTTGGTATACACCTGTTCTCGGGTTGGCTGCCCCTTTAGGTGGCGTAAACGCTACATGGTCTACTTCGGCATCCTTGATAATGCGCACGGGCTTCCCTTTCTCCAGTTCGGTAGTGTATTTGGTAATCCACCCACCCACAGACGCTTCTAACGGTAAAACTTCACCTTGCGAGAACGCTTTGAGAAGGTGGTGAACTTCGGGGTAGTATTCTCGGTCGCCAATTTCCACCGCTCTAAAGGTGACGAAGACGCTTACACGACCGTTAGGTTCTTCCTGAATGCTGCCGTCTACGGAGCGGGCGATATGGAAGGCATCGTCATGATGACGGCGCAACTCTATTTTCCCTTCTTTGGCGAGCCTGACAATTTTCTTGAGCACCTCAATATCCATTTTGTCGCCCTGATAGTCCAGTAAGTTATCTGAGACGCACACTGTGATGAGAGCCCCCCGCTCACTGTCCACATCCGCCTTGTGCAGGGTAAAGGGCAAAGTAGCCTCAAATGGAATGCGAATATCACTCATGCCCATCACCATAATTTTCTTTAGTTTACGGGGCGCAGCGAGGTTGTAACTGAATGAGAATTTTTTGACAGAAGGTGCGCTCCTAATCAAAAAATTCTCATTAGTGCTCAATTCGCCTTAAAGGGGGTCTTGCGTTTTCTTTCCTTTTGTGTTATACTAAGTAAGTAGAGTAGGGTAGCGGGGAAAAATGAGGTGATGTAAATGCGAGACTTGTATAAGACGAAAGACATCTGGGTCGCCATGTGCTTAGTGGTATTGGGAGAAAAACTCCAGACAGTAAGTTACGACCCAGTAATAGAGAAGGTATTCTTTGTCTTTAAAACGCCTGTCTCTAAGGGTCGGGCTATTGAGGCTGCTTTCGCTTCGGGCGACCGCCGTCTCGTCCTTCCCGTAGTGGAATTACACAAGGCATATGAGTTCCTGCACAGGTGGCGTGTCATAGTATCTAACGCTCGCAGTGAACTTTCCTTGCAGGAAATGGCTGACTCATTGCAGGAACTGACCGAAAAGACGCAGCGCCCCGCCCCACAAACATTAGACGAAGCCATCAAAATACTTCAGGAAGAAACGGAGAACAACGAGTAAAGTAAGCAAATTAAAGGAGGGACAGCCATGAGAGTAGACGAAATTATTCAGCGACAACTCAAGGACTTAGAGGACGCCGTCGTGGAGATGAGCGAAGAAGAACTTATCCTGACCGACGACAATGTGAAAGTTACATTCCCCAAGAACGAGAAGTCCTACATCGTCTTTAAGAAGCCAAACATGGAGATTTGTGCCCATTACCTTGAGGAAATGGCTAACCAGAGAAGTTGGCGTGAGGCGATGAAGTCACTCTTTAAAGAGACCCTCGTGGAAATACACATAGAGACATCCGACGGTCGTGTGCTCCTACACGCCACTGCGGAAACACACAAGAACCTCGCTGATATTATGATGAAGAGGGTCGCCCCAGCCATCACCATGTGGGCAAGTTTCACCATTCTCTCATCGGTCTCTAAGGCGTTGCCGTTGATAGGGCTTGCGCCCGAAGGTCAGCCACCAGTAGAAGAAATTAAAATAGAGTGATGTAGTATGGACATTTTGCTCGGCGTCTGCCGTCCCATCACATTGTCCTTTGTATTCGCTGGGCACAGAATAAAACTCAAACTTGTCCCGTTACCTACCCGCATCGCTATTTTACTCAACTACCCAGGCACCAAAGTCCTTTATTACCCCAAATCGGAGATAGTTGGCGCTATAATGGATGCGTCTATAACTGAGATTGAGGTGGATGATGAGAAGGTGGAGTGGCGGAAATTATCGGTGACTTTACAGAATGTGATTTTTAATTTGGTTGCGACGCTCAATGGGCTCACGCCTGAGGGATTTAAGTTGGTGCAGGAGAAATTAAATAGGCTTAAGGAGAACAGCAAGGCAGCCTTTGAGAAGCGTCCGCCCCCTTACGAAACGGAAGAATGGATGTTATTGGCTAAGGCTGCTTACGCCACAATGCGAACTGGTCTGCCTTTCTCCAAAGATTACTTGTTAGACGAACCTTACTTATTGCTTTTGGCGGTTAATGTCATAGCGGAGGCTGAGAGTGAATATTATGAGAGTTTGTCGGCGCAGGCGGGGCAGGCGCAGCAGCCACCAATACAGACACCTCTGCAGCAATTACCCGCATTCCCACCAGAACTCAAAGAACGAGGCGAAGAAGGTATAAGGGAATACATGCTTGAGGTCTTCAGGAACTTCACTGGAGTGACAATCGTGCCAGACTAATCTCCCAGTTCTTCCTGTAATTTCTCTATGGTCTCTTTAAATTCTTTTTGGACTTTGGGGTAGCGCCACGATGCTCGGTAATGGTAGACGACCGCTGGTATGAGCGCCCCGCCGTAACGGACAAATAACTCTCGTGGTGGTAGTTCCGTGTGGTATAGGAGCGCCCGCCCCAACAAAATATGTTCCCTCTCATCACTGCGCATCAATGCGTAAGCGACCGCCACCTTCGCAAACCACCCCAACTCTGGGTTCCTCTCCAAATCCTCGTTGATGAAGCCCAGATAAGACGCCAAAATCCAGCCTAAAATTTCCCACCTGACCCAATCCTTTAAAAAGAACCTGAACAAGATTTTGAGGACTTCGGCGCACCTGTCACGCACTCTATTGTCACGCAATAAACGGTCAAATGCCTTCTCTGGCGTCATCGCTTGCTCCCTAAGAGAAACTTAGCCTTAGGTGCTAAAAACTATGCGGGAGATATGCTATGGTGACGCTGCATGGCAGACACTTGAGAGCAGGATTTACAGTTTCCACGAATAAGGCGGGCAGAGTGTATCCTTCGGGGGGCGCTTTCTTGCCGTTCCCACCTTTCACCAGCATATCCATCAATTTACCGAGCGGGCTATCGCAAATATTTCAGATTGGTATCGTCCCGTTAGTTGGGCTCATAGAATATCACATCCCGCCGACCGAATTCACCATACAGGCTACCTTAGCATATGACTACCCATACTACCAGCAATTGTTCTCGTTTCTCCAGAAGAGCCCTTACACTTTCCATTTTCCACCTGCGGATATAAGGATTGGGGCGGTCACGATACCTGGATTTGGCATTACGCCTATAATTAATTTGTGGTGTTGTTTGGCTCGGCGGGCGCAACTCACATTCTCAGAACGGTTCTCCACACTTAGCATGACCTTTACCGTCCCTTATGGAGTATACATACCATCATCTTACCCCAACGATTTGCCCAGTCCATTTATACCGCAGAGCGAACCTGTGAGGAGATTTGAGGTCACATGTAGAATTTACACGGATATAGAAGGAGAAGGGGGGGCGCTCGGAGCGTCAGCAATGACAGTAACCTCAGCGGAAATAGAATATAACGCAAACATAACACTGTCCACCACGATGCCTAATCTCCTTCATGCTTTCTTCGGCAGGGCTGCGCCCTACGAACCTATGCCTATCAGCGGAGCATTTACAGCACGAGAAGGGTCTGTCTCTTACAGCGGGAATATCAGGTTCGTTCTGCCACCCACTGGCACTGCGGAATTTCCCCAGCATATTACAGGGGCACGAAGGTTCATCATAGAACTCAGAACTCCGATAGGTATCTTTCGGCTCGTGAAGGCTAAAGTATTGTCCTTTGCGCCGTCCCTCAACGCCACAGCACCATTGGAATGGACGCTCCAATTTAACGCTCTCGGACTATTTTTCGCCCAATGACATACCAATAATCTTGAGGGCTTCTTGGAATGTGCGCACGAAGTGAACTCTAATCTTAGGCTTAAAGTCAAGTAACTCCACATCTATTCGGTTATCTTCTGGAAGGATGATATCAGTGAAGCCTGTGGTTTCCGCCAAGACGATTTTGGATGCGATGCCCCCGACAGGGTAAATGTTTCCTGATGGCGAAATCTCACCTGAGTATGCGAAGTTTGCTGGTAAGGGTTGTCTGGCAAGGAGAGAATAGAGGGCGAGCGCTATGGGCAGCCCAGCCGAAGTGCCACCAACCGCAACGGCAGGCTCAGTCTTAAACACCACATAGTTATGGTCGGCGACCTGCCACGATGGGAACAAGTTCTCCACAAGGAATATGGCTGTCCGCACGCTCTTCTCAAAGGTCTCCTCAGTGGAAAAGAGCCAACTGATGTCCTTCAGGTTCTTCTTCCTTCTAATTTCCACATAGGTGAGTTCGCCGTCGCCTGTTTGTGGGTAGACACCGAGAATGGGGGCGACGCCTATGTCAAGGGTTTCCCTTCGTTTGCCCCGCTTCGTCGGCGCTAAATCTGACAGTATCTTCGTGATATCTTTTTCTTTGATTACTGGGGGCGCAATGCCACGGATGCGTCGCTGCAGTATCACCTTGAGGAGACGATTGAGGTTGCGCACCCCGCCCTCAAATGTATACTCCCTTATCAACCTCATCAGCGCACCATCAGTAAATTTCACAGCGTTCTCGTCCAACTTAAATTCGCTCAGCCACCTCGGGAGCAAGTAATTCTTGGCAATCAGCAACTTATCGGATGGCGTGTATGGCGGAAACTCAATGACATCCATTCTGTCTCTCAAAGTCGGATGAATATTTTCCCAGACATTGGCTGCGCAGATGAACAAGACTTCGGACACATCAAAGGGGAAATCTACATAATGGTCAAAGAAGGAATGGTTGTGGTCGGGGTCTAATGCGTCTAAGAGTGCTGCTGCGGGGTCGCCCCTGAGACCCACCCCCATCTTATCCACTTCGTCAAGCAATATCACAGGGTTCTTAACTTTGACTTCGGATAAGGCTCTTATGATATTACCTGGCATAGCGCCCACATAAGTTCGCCTGTGCCCTTTAATTACAGCCTCATCGTTGACGCCACCAAGAGGTATTCTGAAGAACGGGCGACCCAAAGCCTCAGCAATAGTCCTACACACATCGGTCTTTCCCGTCCCTGGCACGCCAACGAAACACAAAACTGTCCCTTTAAGGGATGGAGAT
>CALDGA010000021.1 GCA_937942085.1 uncultured Flavobacteriales bacterium | reverse complement strand
CTTGTGCGCAGCGATGTCGATAGCGCTGTTGTTGGATTGATCTGCGACCCAGAATTCGTGGCAAAGGCGTCCACCGTGGGCATTAATGGTGTTTTTTCAGCTATGCTTGGCGGGAAGTCAGGGATCGCGGGCGATACCCCGCTGATGGGTAGGTATCGCGTGGACCTTTTAAAAGATGGGGTTTGTTACAACACTGGCGAAATGTATCGCGGATGTATATCGGAGCTTGGACAAAGCGTAAAGGTGACATGCCTTAATGCGCAGGGATCGGTAATTGCCATTGTAACCAGCAACCCAATCCAATGCTTGGATCAGGCACATTTCACGTACTTTAATGTCGACTTAACCACCATGCAAATCATTGGCGTCAAAAGCACCCTGCACTATCGCGCGGATTTTGAACATCTTGTGGACCGCGTCGTTTCTGTGGCGTCAGTAGGACAATTTCCATGTGTTCTGACACCCGATACCTATTCAAAGCTACCCGAGTCGATGACCTTCTTGTAAAAAGTGAAATTTACCCTTGATTTTGTTGCCTGCTATTTTGCAAGCTTTGAGCGCCGATAGAAAAACAACAGGGAAACAAAATGAACAAAATCGAATTCAGAGCTCTGCAAGAGTTAAAGTACAAGACGGGTCAAATCGACCGTCGTACGTTCGTGCGCTCTTTGCTTGCAACAAGCGTCGCACTTCCAACAGCACTTTCAATCGCTGGTAGCGTTGAAGCGGCAACACCCAAGAAGGGTGGAACTTTTAGGGTAGGAATGCGCCATGGTTCAACAACAGATAACTTAGATCCAGGCACAGCGGAAAATGGTATGGCAACCCATACAAATTATTGCTGGTCAAATCACTTGACTGAAGTAGGTAGTGATGGAATTTTGAGAGGAGAGTTAGCCGAGAGTTATGAATCATCCGATGCTAAAACTTGGGTCTTTAACCTTCGAAATGGTGTCGAATTCCATAATGGTAAAACCTTAACGGCTGAAGACGTAATCGCGACTTTAGACTACCATAGAGGCGAAGATTCAAAATCCGCAGCAAAGGGACTGCTGTCATCAATTTCTTCGATTAAAGCTGATGGGACCAATCGCATTATTATTGAGCTCTCTGGGGCTAACGCAGATTTCCCATTTATCATGAGTGATTATCACCTTTCCATCATGCCGGTTGTAGACGGTGCATTAGCCGTAAATACTGGAATTGGAACTGGTGGATATATCCTTGAAAACTTTGATCCTGGTGTCAGGCAAAAATTTAAACGAAATCCAAACTACTGGAAGGCAGATTCAGCCCATTTTGATGAAGTCGAATTGATATCACTGATCGATGTGACCGCTCGTCAGAATGCTATCATGAATGGTGACGTGGACTTGATCGATGGAGCTGATCCAAAGACCGTAAACTTGTTAGCCCGCTCGCCAAATTTGGATATCTTAGAAGTAACTGGAACTTTGCATTACACATTCCCAATGCGTTTGAACGTTGCACCATTTGACAACTATGATCTGCGGATGGCACTAAAATACTCTCTGAAAAGACAGGAATTGGTTGACAAAATCTTGTTGGGTCATGGTGCATTGGGGAATGACCACCCGATTTCAACAGCAAACCGTTACCACGCATCTGGCCTAGAACAGCGCGAGTTTGATGCGGATAAAGCCGCATTCCATTACAAGAAATCAGGTCACTCTGGCGCTATCCAGCTTAGTACATCTGAAGCAGCATTTGCTGGTGCAGTAGATGCCGCGCAGCTAATTGCTGCTTCAGCAGCAGAAGCGGGGATCAACATCGAAGTCGTTCGAGAACCAAAGGATGGTTACTGGTCAAATGTATGGAATAAAAAAGGCTGGTCTGCATGCTACTGGGGCGGACGTCCAACAGAAGACTGGATGTTCTCGGCCGCTTACACAAACGACACTGAGTGGAATGATACAGCGTGGAAAGGCACGGATGCTTCTGCAAAGTTTAATGATCTGGTCATCCAAGCACGATCCGAGCTCGACGACGCCAAACGAAGTGAAATGTATGCTGAGTGTCAACGCCTGGTCAACGATGACGGAGGAACAATCTGCCCAATGTTTGCAAACTACATCATGGCCCACAGCAAGAAAGTTACTCATGGCCCTGATGTCGCCTCTAATTGGGAGTTAGATGGGCATAAAGCATCAGAGCGCTGGTGGTTCGCATAAGATAAAATTAACGATAAACACCGCACAGACCACCTGTGCGGTGTTTTATTACGAGGATTTAACCTTGCACCCAATAATTTTGACTGTATTGCAACGACTTTTTTTGGGCGTTGTAACGCTGATTATCGTGTCAGTTATTATATTTGCAGCTATTGAAATGTTACCGGGCGATTTTGGTGAAGCAGTACTCGGGCAAGCAGCAACAACAGAAACAGTAGCAGCGTTTAGACGCGAACTTGGATTAGATCAGCCTGCACATGTTAGATACTTCGAATGGATCGTAGGAGTTTTTCAAGGAGATCTCGGGACTTCCTTTTCAGGCAGAGCAGCTTCAGGTGTGGATAGATCTAGAGAAGTCGCGGAGCTTATTGCGCCACGTTTATGGAATACACTTTTCCTTGCGGGGATGACGGCGATCATTGCGGTGCCCCTTGCGCTATTTTTGGGCATCACGGCTGCACTTTATCGAAACACATACTACGATAAAATTGTGAGCGCGTCGACACTTACAACAATTTCGTTTCCCGAATTCTTCGTCGCATACATCTTGATCTTGCTTTTGACAGCCTTGTGGCCTGTGTTTCCATCGCTTGCCAATATTGATGCGGCCACACCACTTGGCGAACGGATTTATCGCAGCGCGTTACCCGCCTTGACACTCACGTTAGTAATTGTCGCGCACATGATGCGTATGACGCGTGCTGCTATAATCAATCTGTTGGCTAATCCATACATTCAAATGGCGCGCTTATCGGGAGCGACCCAACGAGAAGTGATCCTCAAACACGCCCTCCCAAACGCATGGGCACCGATCGCAACGGTAATTGCCTTTAACCTAGCTTATCTGGTTGTGGGTGTTGTCGTGGTTGAGGTAGTTTTTGTTTACCCAGGTGTCGGCCAGCTCATGGTGGACGCCGTTACCAGTCGGGATATCCCTGTAGTGCAGGGATGTGCACTGATCTTCGCAATCACCTACATCTTTTTGAACCTACTGGCCGATATCATCGGCATCATCACTAATCCAAGATTGTTGCATCCAAAATGAGTCAAGAACAAACAGCCTATTCCGCCAAGGATGAAGTCACGTCATTCTTGGAAAAGCGGACTGCGTGGAGCCGTGCAAAAATCCTATTGCGCAAATCGCCTGCGACTGCGCGATTCGGGATGATTGTCATTGCCATTTACATCCTTGTTGCGATTTTCGCGCCCTGGATCGCACCCTATGGCGAAGCCGAGGTTTTTGCGCAACCTTATGCACCTTGGGGTGGCGAACACCTATTGGGCACGGACCAAATTGGGCGCGATATCTATTCACGTATGATTTACGGCGCGAGAAATACCGTTGGTATTGCACTGGTGACCACAATCTTGGCCTTT
>CALDGA010000020.1 GCA_937942085.1 uncultured Flavobacteriales bacterium | reverse complement strand
ATAATTGAATGGCGTTTCAAAGTCTTTGAATGACGGTCCTTCCGTATCCTTGGCGCTGAGTTTCGGATCACTAATGCCCCAGTCAATACCTAAATCCTGGTCGTTCCAATATAAACTGCCCTCATCTTCTGGGCTGTAGGTATTGGTGCATTTGTACAAGAACACGGTATGGTCTTCTAAGGTTGCGAATCCGTGTGCGAACCCTTCTGGTATCCACAACATCTTTTTGTTTTCACCGCTTAATACCACCTTGTGGTGCTCACCATAGGTGGGAGATCCTTTGCGCAAGTCGACGACGACATCTAAGACACTGCCGCGTTGTACGCGCACCAACTTTCCCTGTGCCATTGGCGGATGCTGAAAATGCAAGCCGCGCAATACACCAGCATTCGAAAAGCTTTCGTTGTCCTGCTTGAACGCTACTTGAATGCCCTCTTTAGCGAAGGCTTCATCACTATAACTTTCAAAGAAATAGCCTCGATGGTCACCGAACACGCGAGTTTCGATTTCATACAAGTCTGGAATGGCAGTTGGGATAAATTTCATGTATTCAAAAATACACGGATAAGTTTACGAAAGTAAAGGATCGACGCCTTCTTTCAACAACTTTGCGATTTGTGCTGTGTGAGTCTGGAAACTCAAGTGTGTGGCATTCGGCAACACCCAGTCATGATCCGCTCTTTCATTTTCAAATGGGAAGACTACATCGTGATCTCCGCGGATGCTATCCACCGGGCAAAGCGGCGCTGGCCGCTCCCAATTCAACACTGCCTGTAACACCCAACGATAGTAGGCGCAAGGGAATTGTTCCATCATTTCTAGCACGTGGTCTAATTCGGCTTGCGGACGGCTATTCAATCTGGCCATGAAGAAAATGAACTTGCGAACGCTCTCTTTCGGAGCCCATTTCAACATCCCTGTCTTGGCTAATCGACCGTACAAGGGACGTAGCGGGGTTTGATAGTGGACGGAGTTTAAAATGACGACGCGCTGAACTTTGTTACGCGAGGCCCACTCTTGAGCGATGATGCCACCAAGGCTAAAGCCAAACAATAAATCATTCTCACCGATGGGGTGTGGGTCCAACATGCGGTCGGCGTAGGAGGCAATGGATTCGTTCTCCTTGGGCATGATCCACTCGAGATAAGTGGCCTGCCAAGGGAAAGAAAAGTGTCTGTAAATACGGGAATCGGCCCCCATTCCTGGAAGGACCCATACGCGAGCTTCAGCCATTGCCAATGTTGTGTTGTATTACTTTTAGAACATCGTCAAAGACGCCTTTGTTCGTGGCAATGATGCTTTTTGAATCAATAGGTGCATTACCGCCTTGGTAATCACAAACTTGACCACCCGCTTCGCGCACCAATAAGATGCCCGCCGCTACATCCCAGGGACTCAAACTGTATTCGAAATACCCTTCAAACCTCCCACAAGCCGTGTAGGCAAGATCGACCGCCGCGGTGCCAATACGTCGGATGCCGCGTGTTCTAGGATAGAAGTATTCCAATGTTTTTTGAAACCCGGCCACACCAGAAAAATCGTAATATGGGAATCCGGTAGCCAGCAAGGAGTCTTTGAGTTCCGTTGTGGTGGAAGTATGGACTGCATCGCCGTTTAAAGTGGTGCCGCCGCCTTTGATTGCGCTGAAACATTCGTCCATGCCGACTTCATAGACCACACCCAGAACGGGTTCTTCCCTATGCATTAAGGCAATACTTACACTAAATATGGGAAGGCCATGAACGAAGTTTGTCGTACCATCGAGCGGATCGATGACCCAGTAGTAATTCGCGCTAGTATTTTGGCCAACCGTACCTTCTTCGGTAAGGAAGCCGGCCTCAGGCAATAATTTGCTGAGCGCAGCTACTAAAAGCTCTTCTGCATTTTTATCTACATCGCTGACTAAGGCATTCAGGCTCTTGAGCGATACGCGCTCCTGAGAGAAATTGGCTTGTTGTGTTTTTAAAAAGTGACCCGCTGTTCGGGCAATATCTTCAACCTGGGGGCGTAGGTTAGGAAGGTCGATCATTGTACTCTTATTGCAGTATAAATCATTCGTATGCTCTTACACATACCTTGTAATGTATCGGATTCCGACTCTTTTGAGTCATAGTAAGACAACACATTAGAGCGTTGTGTGTCTTCAAATTCAACTTGGCCTAAGAACAATCCTTCTCTTACTTTGAAGAGATCGCTCTGCAGGATAAGGCCTTCTTTTTGATGGCGGCTGCGAAGACCTCTCCAATATCGGGAGAACTCTTTTTCGCTGCAAAGCGGTCTAAATTCTAGAAAAATCAGTGACATGTTTGGCGTGTTTCGGTATCTCTAAGGTAACAATTCCATCCGGACCTATGTCATTTAATTTCAATGATTTAGTAGTATTTGCCCATTGTGGGTTCCAATAGGTCTTAACACGAACATAATTATCTGTGTAGCCCAACATCAATCCTTCCTTGTTTTCGGCTTCGAAAAGTACTGGGCGAACTTGGCCTAATTGGCTTTCATAAAAGGCGCGTTTTTTCTTTTCGCTAAGAATGCGGAGCATTTTGTTGCGACGCTTGCGTTCAGGAATGGGTACGATCCCGTCCATATTTGCCGCGAGGGTGTTTTCACGTTCACTATAGGTAAACACATGTAAGTAGCTGATGTCGAGTTCATTCAGCAAATTGTATGTTTCTGCAAACAGTTCGTCTGTCTCTCCTGGGAATCCAACGATAACGTCCACACCGATACAAGTGTCGGGATTGGCGGCCTTAACGGCTGCCACACGCTTGCGGTATAGCGCAGTCATGTATCGACGTTTCATGAGCTTTAAAATCGTATCTGAGCCGCTTTGAAGGGGAAGGTGGAAGTGAGGGACGAACTTTTGGCTTTGCGCGGTAAAGGTGATGATTTCATCGCGCAGTAAGTTCGGTTCAATACTCGAAATACGCATGCGTTCCACAGGTAC
>CALDGA010000019.1 GCA_937942085.1 uncultured Flavobacteriales bacterium | reverse complement strand
TTCTTCAAGGCCTGACAGACCAAAACGTCGTGCCAGCTCCTCTAAAACCTGTTCCGGTGACACATCTAAGTGCTTTAACGCCACCATGGTATGGAACCAAAGATCAGCAGTTTCGTAGATTAGCTCCGAATTGTCACCACTCTTTTCTGCATCTTTAGCCGCAAGGATGGTTTCAGTCGCCTCTTCGCCCACTTTCTCTAAGATTTTATTTAACCCTTTAGAGTAAAGACTGGCTACATAACTCGAGTCAGCTGACGCACCTTTACGTTCTTCAAGAATAGCGGACAGTTCGCCAATAACGTTATTCACCTTTGGTATCCTCTTTCGCATACAGCAGCGCTGGATCCTTCAGCACGTCCGTTTCAACTTGCCATTCGCCGGTTTCACTGTTGAGCTTACGGTAAAAACAGCTACGGCGACCTGTATGACAAGCCACATCGCCAATTTGTTCAACGCTCAACTGAATGACATCTGCATCACAGTCCAAATGGATCGCATGCAGCTGCTGAACATTACCCGACTCTTCGCCTTTACGCCAAAGCTTTTGACGTGAACGTGACCAATAAATGGCACGACCTTCGGCGACGCTCAACTCCAATGACTCGCGATTCATCCAAGCGACCATTAGGTTTTCACCGGTTTTATAATCTTGAGCGATCGCTGGTACTAAGCCACGATCATCCCACTTAATCTCATCTAACCAAGACATCTCTCTTTCCTATGCCCGCCACACAAGCAACCAGGCTAAACCGGCTGGTATCCAAGCATAGCCAGGTAAAAACTCCACCCATGCTAATACTGCTGGCTCTGCTAATGCCGTCGCAGCCGCTAAGGTGGCTGCCAGCAACAGTGTACGGCGTGTATTACGTGATCGCTGCTCTTGGGCATGCTGTAGAGCAATCATTCGCTGATACTCTAACTCACCCGCTTGACGATTTTGTTGCAAGTTATCAAAGACCAACTGTGGTATTTGCGGTAACTTCTCAATCCAATCCGGTGCCTGCTGTTTGATGTTCTTAATCATCGCTTTGACACCCATACGCTCTTTCATCCAGTTCTCTAGATAGGGTTTACCCGTTTTCCAAAGATCCAACTCTGGATAGAGCTGTCGACCAAGCCCTTCAATATTGAGCAAGGTTTTTTGTAGAAGAATCAGCTGTGGTTGAACCACCATGTTAAAGCGACGTGCCGTCTGGAATAGCCCCAGCAGCACCATACCAAATGAGATATCTTTCAATGGCTTTTCAAAAATTGGCTCACAAACACTGCGAATTGCGGTCTCAAACGCATGAACATTGGTATCAGCAGGCACCCAACCTGAATCGATATGCAGTTGCGCGACCAAACGGTAGTCGCGCTGGAAGAAGGCCAAAATATTCCGCGCTAGGTAACTCTGATCTTCAGGTGAGAGGGAACCAACAATACCAAAATCAACGGCAATGTATTGTGGGTCCTCAGGGTTTTCACGCGATACGAAAATATTACCCGGGTGCATATCGGCATGAAAGAAACTGTCTCGGAACACCTGCGTAAAGAAGATCTCAACGCCACGCTCAGCAAGCTTCTCCATATTGGTACCCTGAGCTTCTAAAGCGTCGATATCCGCCACAGGAATACCGGAGATACGTTCCATCACCATGACGCTTTGACGCGTAAAATCCCAATAGACTTCGGGTACATAAAGAATGTCTGAATCGGCAAAGTTACGACGTAGCTGAGTGGCGTTAGCAGCCTCTTTGCGCAGATCGAGCTCATCAAAGATGGTCTGTTCGTACTCTTCTACCACCTCAACAGGGCGCAGGCGCTTACCTTCGGACCAAAACTTTTGCACCATGCGTGCCATGACATACAGAAGCGCTACATCTTGGCGAATCACCCGTTCAATACCAGGGCGAATCACTTTAACAACGACTGCGCGTCCATCGTTCAAACGTGCTGGGTGAACCTGTGCCACCGATGCTGACGCCAATGGCTCAGCATCGAATTCTGCAAAAAGCTCATCGACACTGGCACCCAGTTGTTTCTCTATCAGTTTGCGCGCCTGTGAACCCTCAAATGGAGGCACTCTATCCTGCAGCAAGGCCAATTCATTAGCGAGGTCAGGTGGCAGAAGGTCACGCCGGGTTGATAGGGTCTGACCGAACTTAATGAACACTGGACCTAAGGCGATCAATGCGCCACGTAAACGCTCCTCGGAGCTGCCATTGGCACGAAAGAATAGTCGCCACGGTAATAGCGTGACCAGTAGGCGAAGGTACCAAGGCAAGCGGGTCGTATTGATGAAGGTATCAAGACGAAAACGGGCAATAACCCAATAAATTTTGATGATTCTAAGAATGCTTTGCACGAAACGGCCGCCAGCACTGATCGATAATGAAGCGGCTATTATGCCACCTTAGAGAGGGACAAAAAACAACTGCCCCAAAAGGAGCAGCTGTTTAGAGGTGATTTAGCCTTTATTGAGCGTTGCGCTCTTTCTCAATCAAATGCTCGGCTACTTTCAACATGTTGGCGTGCGAACCCGTCAACGTAGAGGTTACTAGGTATTTACCATTAACGATGATGCTCGGAACGCCCTGAATTTGGTAACCACGGACACGCGCATCGCTCTGTTTCAACTGCATGCCGACCGCAAACGAGTTGTAGGTTTTAAGAAAGTCCTGCTTAGACACGCCATGCTGTTCAAATACTTCAGCGATATCTTCTGGGCTGCGGAAGCGACGACGCTCAACATGAATCGCATCAAACATGGCTTGGTGAACCTTATCTTTAACACCTAACAGCTTACCGACGTAGTAAGCGCGAGCAAGCGGCTCCCAGCTGCGTCCAAAGACAACCGGCATATTTTCAAAGGTCACGTCGTCTGCAAGATTTTGACTCCAAGCGTGAAGCATTGGCTCAAAGGCATTACAGTGCGGACAAGAGTAACCAAAGGCCTCTACCACCTCAATTTTATTCGCATCCGCTGTGGGTACAGGCTGCTTTAAAACGGTGTAGTGCTCACCGGCTTTCCAGTCTGTCGCATGAGCCAGCGAGGCACCGAGTGACAATACGGCAACCGCAAACAGATTAAATGAACGTCTTAGCATGGTGTTGTTCCTTGGAAATAATCTTTAATAACTAAAGTAATGGTCATGGCTGAATTGAAGCTGAAATCAAAAAAGGCAGCCTAAGCTGCCTCTTAATAAAGATCTACGATTACTCGTAAAGACCCTGAATGTAAGCGGCTACCGCTTCCATCTCGTTCTCTTTCATCTTCGCAGCGATCGTACGCATCATCGCGTTTGGATCGTTGTTACGCTCACCTGAGTAGAATTTCTTCAGTGTGCTCACAGTATATTGAGCGTGCTGGCCAGCAAGTGCCGGGTAGCCTGCAGTGGTGATGCCTTTGCCCGCTGGACCGTGACATGCAGTACAAGCAGCGACGCCACTCTCTGGATTACCTGCGCGGTAGATCTTCTGACCTAGCTCAACCAGTGCTGGATCTGCCTGACCGCCAACCATTGTTTTACCGGCGTAGTGAGCCGCAATCGCAGCAAGTTCATCATCGCTCATCGCATCAAGAAGACCCGTCATTTCAGGAATCGCACGTGCACCTGACTTGATCTCTTTTAGCTGTTTTAGCAAATATGGCTGACCCTGGCCTGCAATCTTTGGAAAGTTACCAACCATGCTGTTACCATCTGCACCGTGACAGCCAGCACATACAGCCGTTAGTTGAGCGACATCTGCCGCGTTCGATCCGCTTACCAGACCAACGCTGATCAACATTCCGAGTAATACTTTTTTCATGGCTCTTTACCCACATTTCATCTTTGAAAAGTTTGAAACCAGTGGTGCTGGCTTCGTCGAATCCGTTCAACGCGCTCGTTTTTTTCACTTTTGGTGGTTACGAGTTGACGACAGCGCTAAAATTGCGGTGCATTATAAACCTAATCAT
>CALDGA010000018.1 GCA_937942085.1 uncultured Flavobacteriales bacterium | reverse complement strand
TGAGGAAACCCGTGTCGCTTTACCACGATTTCCCAAAGAAAGCGGGAGGGAACCACCACACGGCTTACCCTTCTGGACAGCCAACGCCTTCGCACAAGGTAAAGCCGGTGGGCCATGTAAGAACGAAACCAGATCCAGGAGTCCTTCATGCTGGCATCAGTACCGTGAAAGCTCACCACCAAGGGCAAACCCAACCTCTCGGCCAAAGGCAAGACCACCGCTCCAGCGGGGCCAGAATGACAAAAACTCTTTACAATTTCCCGCATATCCATACCCAAATCCCACTGTACACAATAAGAAAACCTAGCCAGTAACCTGAGTTTCCTCCCTCCCACCCATCGCCTTCACTCCACTACTAACCTTCTCGTATAAAGCAATAACCAAGGCCAGAATCATTGCGTGAATCAACAGGTTACCGTCCATCGTTGCCTTGCGAAACCAGGCCTCCGTAAAACCTCTTATCAACCAACCGCCAAAAAGGGCAAAGGCAATGCCATCAGCCACCCGGATACTCCGGATAGCTAGGGCCAAAATCCAAAGGCAATATGCCAAGAAGAAGACCAAGCCTAACCAACCCCCTTCTCCAAGGGATTGCAAATATTGATTGTGGCTGTGAGATGGAACCCAACCAATCCAACCTGAATAAGACAAGGTCATTTCGGGCGACCAAAGATTTGGTCCATAACCAAACCACGGATTCTCACGGACAACCTCCATTACCGCCAGCCAAATGAGGGTTCTTCCTGTAAGAGTAAAAGTATCCTCCGGCAACAAAAAGTGCAACCGTTCCACAACACTGGTCGTTTCAATTATTGAGTAGGTGACCAGAGACACAGCTAAAAACGTTCCCGATGTAAGTAGAAAAATGATCGGTGCGATAGGGTGCGGCACTCTCGACATGAACCTCCAAAATACAAGCCAAACCCCCGCCCAAAGGAGTAATAGCCATGCTGTTTTAGATTGCGTAAGAATAAGAACAAATAATGCTGCAACTAAGTGTGTAATGCGCAGGAAAGTTAACTTATAAGGAAATACTATTTCTAGAAGAATGTACATCCAACTAAACAGGGCTGTGTGATTGGCATGAGGCGTCACCCCATGAAGACGTACGTTGAAACCTGGGATGTAAGTCTGCTCATAACCTATCTCAAATGCCCAATGAGGTGCTAAGATGCCCGCTAAAAAACTGCCCCAAATATAAATAAGGGCGATTTTTTTGAATATGAGCACCAATTGACCCAGATGCTCACCTCTAACTAACAAAGCCACCAGTGCCAACATGTTGATGTAGACCAAATGCCCAACAGAAAAGCCTGGTTCTAAAGAAAACAACATGGCACCAAAACTCCCGCTATATAGAAAGAGTATCGGCGCTAAAAACTTCGATTGCCAACACCCACGAACTAATATCCCTATTAGCAAAAAGCTGGTTAAAATGAAAGCAATCACAGTAGCTCCGCGAGTCAGATACGATGAAAAACCGAACCCTTCTGTCAGGGTATTTACATAACTATCTAAATCTAAATCGAAGGAGCGCGGCAGAAAGGGGACCACAAAAAGAGGTGTCAGCGCAAAAAACCAAAAGACTGCTATCAGCTCCTTGGGGAATCTTTTTTCTCTCACAAACATTTGCTTCATCGAAACCCCCATTGCCCCATCCACGTCATCTTGATACCAACCTGTTCACCCTGCTCAATTCTTTCTCCGCAAAAAGCCCTATGAGCAACTCATGGTTCTTTTGATAGGCCAACCTACCCACAGAAAGAATGACAGTAGCCTCCAAAGGCAAGCCAAACCGTTTCCTTGCTTCATTACGCGAAAGGGTTGGTTGAGGCTGCTCTAAACCATTAAGAATGGTGTGGGATCTCTTGCGATAGAAAACAGGATAGGAACGAAACGAGAGCTCCACGCTGTGAGACACGTATACATTGGCACTATAAATTCCTAAACTACCCCACAGCATGTCCAATACCTTAGCCACCAGAGGATACAACCAACTTGGGCTTCTTTGGGTAGCCAGACGATACCGGACACCAGCCTTCCAAGCAGCAAGTTGACCTAGCACATTCGCGTAGTGAGTGAAAGTGATGACGCCTGTAGGACGCTCAGACGCAAAAGCATCCTCAACCTTCCGCAGAATTGCATATATCTCACCTATCCCACGCGGTTGCCGATCAGAGAAAATCCGCACATTGGGAAAGCGGATGTAGTCTTCAACCTCCCGCTTTTTGTATAGAAACCACAGCTCAGAATATATACCCCTCTGCAACAAAGCATTTGTTACCATGAAAGCCGCCTTTTGTGCTCCACCCGCCTCCATTTGAGTAACAATGTTGACAATGTATGTGCCCTTAATGTCGCGCTCCATCGCACCCTCTCAAAACCTCTCTAGAACCTCATCGTAGACCGCTTCCAACTCCCTTACCCGCTCCGGGAGGTTAAATCTCTCCCGTACCCATTCACGGCCCGCTTCCCCGAGAGAGTTGCGTAGCTGCTCATCCTCCAGGAGAACCCTTATGTAACGCGCCAACTCCTCCACGTTTCCCTCCTGGGCAAGAAAACCGGTCTCCCCATGGCGGATCACCT
>CALDGA010000017.1 GCA_937942085.1 uncultured Flavobacteriales bacterium | reverse complement strand
CCAATGAGGGTAAAGGGATTCAGACCTATTTGTACGCTGCGCGCACTCGGTCCCGAATCAATCATAATATCTATTTTGAAATCCTCCATGGCACTGTAGAGGTACTCCTCAATCACTGGCGACAATCTGTGGATTTCGTCTATGAACAAAACATCATTTGGCTGTAGGCCAGTTAAAAGTCCGGCAAGGTCGCTAGGCTTGTCCAATACAGGACCAGAGGTCACTTTGATGCCTACCCCCAACTCATTCGCAAGGATGTGAGATAAGGTGGTTTTCCCCAACCCAGGAGGGCCGTGCAATAGCACGTGGTCCATGGCTTCATCGCGCATCTTAGCTGCCTCGACAAAAATCTTGAGGTTCTCCAATACCGCAGCCTGCCCTGTGAAGTCGTCAAAACTTAAGGGACGCAACTTGCGCTCTATCTCGCGCTCGGTGTTTGAAAGATGTGATCCTGTAGGATCGAGATGCTCGTTCATAGTACTACAAAATAGCATAAAAAATCCCCTTGCCGAGCGACAAGGGGACTTGAGTTTTACAAAGCTTTTCCTTAGTGGCCGCTTTCCTCGCCTTCTGCGAGCGGCACGTTTTGCGGAATGAAGTCTTCTTCTGCACCCGGCTTAGAGTAGTCGTACGCCCAACGGTGTACCATTGGGATCTCTCCTGGCCAGTTTCCGTGCAAGTGCTCTACTGGAGTAGTCCACTCCAATGAGTTTGCCTTCCATGGATTCTGAGGCGCCTTAGGACCTCTCCAAATGCTGTAGAAGAAGTTGAAGATGAAGATCAACTGAGCAATACCACCGATGATCGCGAAATACGTGATCAATACGTTGATATCTGCTAGGTTGTCGAACATCGGGAATGCGGTGTTGCTGTAGTAGCGACGTGGAAGACCAGCCATACCCAAGAAGTGCATCGGGAAGAATACACCATAAGCGGTAATGAACGTCAACCAGAAGTGTGCATAACCCATTGACTTGTTCATCATACGGCCATACATCTTAGGGAACCAATGGTAAACTCCTGCGAACATACCGAAGATCGCACTAAGACCCATTACGATGTGGAAGTGAGCCACTACGAAGTAGGTATCGTGAACGTTAATATCGAGAGCACTATCCCCTAGGATTACCCCAGTCAAACCACCAGTAACGAACGTACTTACCAAACCGATAGAGAACATCATCGCTGGCGTGTACTGGATATTACCTTTCCAAAGGGTGGTGATGTAGTTAAAGGCCTTCACTGCTGAAGGAATGGCGATCAACAATGTGGTGAAGGTAAATACAGAACCTAGGAACGGATTCATACCCGTTATGAACATGTGGTGACCCCATACAATGAAGCTCAAGAAGGCAATGGCCAAAATGGAACCTACCATAGCGCGGTAACCGAAGATAGGCTTACGAGAATTGGTCGCGATAACTTCTGATGAAATACCCAAAGCAGGTAGGAGGATGATATATACCTCTGGGTGACCTAAGAACCAGAATAAGTGCTGGTACAATACCGGAGAACCACCGCTGTAGCTTAATACCTCACCGCCCATGAAGATATCACTCAAATAGAATGAGGTACCCAATAATCGGTCAAACATCAATAACAGAGCTGCGCTCAATAAAACAGGGAATGATAGTACCCCTAAAATCGCCGTAACAAAGAATGCCCAAATAGTCAGCGGAAGACGAGTCATACTCATCCCTTTGGTACGCATGTTCAATACGGTTACGATGTAATTCAAAGAACCCAATAGTGAACCTACGATGAATAGAGTCATAGAAACCAACCATAGCGTCATACCCGCGCCAGAACCTGGCATAGCCTGCGGCAATGCTGATAGAGGTGGGTATACCGTCCAACCTGCTGACGCAGGACCTGATTCTACAAACAATGAAACTACCATTACTACAGAGCTCATTGCAAAGAACCAATAAGACAAGGCGTTCAAAAAACCTGATGCCATATCACGGGCACCAATCTGCAATGGAATCAACAAGTTCGAGAAGGTACCTGAAAGGCCTGCGGTCAATACAAAGAAGACCATGATCGTACCGTGGATGGTTACCAAGGCAAGGTACATATCTGGGCTCATTACTCCATCTGGTGCCCATTTACCAAGGAAAAATTCGAGGATTGGGAAGCTTTGCTCCGGGTATGCTAATTCCAAACGGAAGAGCATAGACATCATCACACCGATGATTCCCATGAACATACCGGTTACCAAGAATTGCTTACCAATCATTTTATGATCCATCGTAAAGATGTACTTCGTGAAGAAGTTCTCTTCGTGATGGTGCTCCATCAAGTGATCTTGAAAGTGAGGGTTTTCTGTCGATTTCGTTGACATAGTACTCATTGTTAGGTCTTAATTACAAAGTCTCAGCGACGGTTTTCTGTTCGTTCAACCAAGCATTGTATTCATCCTCGGTCTCTACGATAATATCCATTTGCATGTTGTAGTGTGCTGCTCCACAAATCTTGTTACAAAGCAGTACGTAGTTGAAATCCCATACGTCCTCACCTTTGGCTGTACGGATGGCATTTACCTCTTCAACATGTCTTTTTACATCTTTGTTCTGACGAATTTCAGCGGTAGTGATCGTCGGTGTGAACTGGAAGTTAGTGGTAGCTCCAGGTACACAGTTCATCTGTGCACGGAAGTGCGGGAAGTATGCCGAGTGAATTACATCCTGTGAACGGAACTGGAACAACACAGGCTTGCCTACAGGCAAGTGCAATTCCTTAGTTACGACATCATCAGCTGAAGCTGCATCTTGCGTATCTACACCCACGATGTTAGCACCTTCGATATCGTATACAGAAGCGAATCCTAATGCATTATCACTACCACTGTAACGAACGGTCCAATTGAACTGTTGTGCATATAGTTCGATGACGATAGGCTCTTCATCGTTTTCAGGCATCATTAAAGTACTCCAAACATTCAGACCCCATATGATCAATACGGCTAGCGCCAATGCAGGAACTACAGTCCAAAACAACTCTAATTTATTATTGTGGGCGAAGTGAACGGCTTTAGTTCCTTTTTTACCTCTGTACTTGTACGCGAAGTAGAACAAAATAGGCTGTACGATGAAGAACACAATGTTGATAATCAACATACTAAGGTTCCACAATCCATCAATCTCCGAACCGTGTTCTGATGATGGTTCAGGCAGACTGAGACGACCCCATACAACGTACATTACTACTACGCTAATGACGAAGCCCATACCTACCAACAACATCAAGCGTCCTTGGGTATCATTGTCCTTTTCGCTCACCTCATTGTCCTTACCACCTTGGATTTCTGATGAAACCTCAGAGATGCGCATTACCTGCACCAAGGTGAGGATGGCTAGAACTACTAAAACGATAATTGAAACTGTATTCATTCTTTAGTCTCTTTTCTAGATTATTGTTGGAAGTGCTTTGATTCAACCATCATTGGGTGATTCTTGTGCAACAACGGTGCTTTTGCAAGGTTGCTCAACATCACGTAGATGAATAGACCAGCGAAGAATAGAATTGGACCCAATTCTACCAATCCGAATCCGTACTGATCACCAACCGTTCCCGGCATAATCATTACATAGTGGTCCATGTAGTGACCTACCAACACAAATAATGCTGCCATTACCAAGGTTCCTGGAACACGCTTTGCAGGACGGCTCAAAATGGCCAATACCGGGAAGATGAAGTTCAAAGACAACATGGTGAAGAACGGTACTTTGTACTGATCCCAACGCTGCATGTAGTACGTTACTTCCTCAGGAATGTTCGCATACCAAATCAACACGAACTGAGAGAACCACAAGTAAGTCCAGAATACTGAGAACGCGAACATGAACTTACCTAGGTCATGGATGTGGTTATCGTTCACCCATTCCAACAAGCCTTTAGACTTAAGGTACAGGGTAACTAGGATCGTCGCAGCGAAAGAGCTCACGAACATACCGGCAAACGTGTACCAACCAAATAGTGTAGAGAACCAGTGCGTATCAATGCTCATGATCAAATCCCAAGCAGAAGTAGATGATGTCACCGCGTAGAATACCGTGAAAATGGCACCTACTTTGCGGTTTCTCTTCCACATCTCTACGCCGTCTCCGCTATCAGATAGCAATGAGTTTTTACGCAACATACGCGCTGCCCAAACCCATCCACCGATGTATACCAATACACGGATGATGAAGAAAGTCGGGTTCAAGAACCCACGCTTACCTGCAATAATTTCGTCATAGTTCTCGTGGCCTTCGATATTAATGCCTTCTACCATCCAGTGGAACATGTGGTGAACATGACCCAATCCTAGGAACGTGATCAAAGCAATGACGATCAAAGGAATGATAATGGTAAAGGCTTGTGCTTCCATCACACGCAACAAACCAGCAGACCAACCCGCTTGGGCAATGTACTGGATGGCCAAGAAGAACAATTGTCCTAGGCCTAGACCCAAGAAGAAGATGGCCGCTACATATAGGGCACTCCAAGGGCGGTTTTGTCGTTGGTGATGAACGTGTTCTGCATGTGCATCGTGAGCCTCTGCTCCGTGTGCATCCGCATGATCTGACTCGTAAGTAGATTCTATCATTGAAGCATGAGCCTCACCAGGATAGTCATTTTCGTGCTCAGCATGGGCATCATGAGCCTCTGCTCCGTGTGCTTCTGCATGAGCATCGTGTGCTTCTTCAGCGTGTGCATCATGACCAGCATCAGCCTGCATTTCGGTTGCATGTGCATCGTGTCCGTGATCCGCTTCGTGAGAAGATGATCCATTCATGGCAAATCCCACGACCCATAGGATTGCTCCTACTACGGTTAGGCCGATTGCCAGTTGCTTTGCTTTAGTACTAAACTCAAACATTTCTCTTCAGCGGTTTTATTCTTGATCTTCTCTAAGTTTCACAACGTAACGTACAATCTTCCAACGTTCGTCGTAGGTCAATTGAGAGGCATGAGAGCCCATAATTCCTTTACCATGCATGATCACGTGGTACATTGAACCTGGAGTGATATCACGGTCTTTGTATGCCGGAACACCAAGGATTTTTTCTTGTTGTACCAAGTTTCCGTTTCCATCACCTTTTTCACCGTGGCAATTCACACAGAACGTTGTGTACAATTCTTTCCCTTCGGTCAAAACGTCCTCTGAAGCATAAGCTTCTGGCATGAGCAAAGAAGCCTTTGCAGCATCGTACCCTTCGTTCGTATTTGCATACTCATAAGGGTGGTAGCCACGTGGCACTGTTCCTTCTACAGGAAGCTGTGCGCTTAGACCATTTGCAAACTGATAGGCAGGTGCGTAGGTCTCAAGTGACGGGCTAGTGTACATATCGTCCATGTACGTATAGCCAGGCGTAGTTTTATCAACGTTACAGCTTGCCAATGCAGCACCTGCAACCAATAGTAAGAGTGTAGATAAACGCTTCATGCTTAGGCTTCGATTTTAGAAATTTCTAATGCTCCCAAATCCTTCAACTTCTTGTTCAAAGCATCCTCATCGCCTTCGAGCTCTACTTCCATCAAGAAGTGGTCGTCCGTAGTACGTGGATCAGGGTTTTGTGCTTTCGCGCCAGGGTACAAACCATTTACAGCGAAGTACGACCAACACATGAGGTGGGCTGCAAAGAATACAGTCAACTCAAACATTACCGGCACGAAAGACGGCATGTTCAAGAACCACATAGAGTTTGGCTTACCACCGATGTTCTGTGGCCAATCCATGATCATCGTGTAGTACGTCAACCAAGAGGCAAAGAACAAACCTGTAAGACCGTAGAAGAATGCCGCAGTACTTAGACGCGTTCTCTTCAAGCCCATAGCTTCGTCCAATCCGTGGATCGGGAATGGTGAATACACTTCACTAACGTGGAATCCGTTAGCACGTAAGTCTTTTACTGCGCTCAATACGATATCATCGTCATTGAAAAGCGCGCGAACGATTGGATTGTGTTTAGTGTGCCCCATGTTCGTCGTGGTGTTTTTTGAAGTTTTCGCCTGAAGACTTCAAGATGGTTTTCAATTCTGCTTGAGCAATCACAGGGAATGTTCTAGCATATAGAAGGAACAATACAAAGAAGAAACCGATGGTTCCGATGTAGATACCAATATCGACAAAGGTTGGAGAGAACATCGACCATGAAGATGGCAAGTAATCTCTGTGGATAGAGGTTACGATAATCACGAAACGCTCAAACCACATACCGATGTTTACCACAATTGAAATCACGAAGGTGAAAACTAAATTGGTACGTAGTTTCTTAGACCACATGAACTGTGGAGAGAACACGTTACAAGTCATCATCGACCAGTATGCCCACCAGTAAGGACCCGTCGCCCTGTTCAAGAAGGCATATTGTTCGTATTCAACACCAGAGTACCAAGCCACAAAAAGCTCAGTGATGTAAGCAACACCCACGATAGAACCCGTAACCATAATTACGATGTTCATCATCTCGATGTGCTCGATGTTGATGTAATCTTCCATCTTGAAGATCTTACGAACGATCAAAAGAAGTGTCTGCACCATGGCGAACCCAGAGAAGATCGCACCCGCAACGAAGTACGGAGGGAAGATGGTCGTGTGCCATCCTGGAATGACCGAAGTCGCGAAGTCAAAGGATACAATAGTGTGTACAGAAAGTACTAGTGGTGTAGCAAGACCAGCAAGTACCAAAGAAACTTCTTCAAAACGCTGCCAGTGCTTGGCTTTACCTCCCCATCCGAAAGATAGAAGCTTGTAGATATGCTTCTGAACTGGGTTGATCGCGCGATCGCGGATCATTGCGAAATCTGGAATCAGACCTACGTACCAGAAAACAGTACTAACGGTTAGATAGGTAGAGATCGCAAATACGTCCCAAAGAAGTGGTGAGTTAAAGTTTACCCAAAGTGAACCGAACTGGTTTGGAATAGGCATTACCCAGTAAGCCATCCAAATACGACCCATGTGGATCAACGGGAAAAGACCCGCCTGGATTACCGAGAAGATGGTCATTGCTTCTGCGGAACGGTTGATCGCCATTCTCCACTTCTGACGGAAGAGAAGAAGTACGGCTGAAATCAATGTTCCCGCGTGGCCAATACCTACCCACCAAACGAAGTTGGTGATATCCCAGGCCCAATCAACGGTCTTGTTCAAACCCCAAACACCAATACCAGTTCCGATAGTGTATAGGATGTTTCCTACACCCCACAAGAACATCACAAAGGCGATGGAGAAGGCGATCCACCAAGCGCGGGGTGCCTTAGATTCTACAGGTTTCGCAATATCGTTGGTGATGTCGGAGTACGACTTGTCTCCAAGGATAAGCGGATTTCTAACAGGCGATTCGTAATGCATGTCGCTTTCTTATTTATTAGGCTCTGTTTCTAACTTTCGTTTGGTAGAAGATGCTAGGTTGTGTACCTACTTCTTCCAACAGGTGGTAAGCACGAGCTTCCTGCTTGAGGTGGCTTACTTCACTTGAAGGATTGTTTACATCACCGAAGACAATGGCACCAGAACCACAAGCCTGAGCACAAGCTGTAGTGAATTCACCATCAGTCAACATTCTACCGTCTTTCTTCGCTTCTAGTTTACCCAATTGGATACGCTGGATACACAAAGAACATTTCTCGATCACACCACGTGCACGAACAGTCACATCAGGATTCAAGACCATGCGGCCGTAATCATCCTGTGCTGGGTTCACATCAGTAAACTTCTCGTTTGCTTGGTAGTTGAACCAGTTGAATCGACGCACTTTGTACGGACAGTTGTTCGCACAGTAACGAGTACCGATACATCTGTTATAAGCCATGTGGTTCAAACCTTCACGTGAGTGAGCGGTTGCACCTACTGGACATACAGTTTCACAAGGAGCGTGGTTACAGTGCTGACACATTACCGGTTGGAATACTACCGATGGGCTCTCTGAAGGAACTTCCATCTTCGCGTATTTCTCAATAGCACCGATACCTTCTTCTTCCGCAACTGCCTCGTTCATATCTGAAGAGTAGTAACGGTCGATACGCAACCAGTGCATATCGCGGTGACGACGCACCTCGTCCTTACCTACTACAGGCACGTTGTTTTCCAAAGAACATGCAACCACACAAGCACCACAACCTGTACATGAGTTCAAGTCGATAGACATGTTCCACATGTGTGAAGTTTCGTGATCGTGATCGTCCCAAAGGTTAGCTTCGAAAGCAGTTAACGGTCCTTTGTGAGTTTCAAAGGTTGGTGTCTCGTTCCACTCTGCGGCATTGCCGTGTAAGAACGTAGGAAGATTGATTTCGTTTACAATCTTACGGCCCATCATAGTGTGGGCAAGCTGTACTGAAGCGAAACCGTGTTCTACTTCTGTAGCAACGATCTCAGCAGAAGCATATGTAGAAGTCGTGGCTAGAAGAGCATTTGCATTCACACCTACTCCATTACCGACTTTACCGACAGATTCGCGTCCAAAACCAATAGCTAGACCTACAGATCCTTGAGTTTGTCCTGGTTGAATCCATACTGGAACATTTTCCAACGTAGTACCGTTCACGGTAATGTTCACGGTATTTCCGTTCATTGCACCGTTTGATTGTGCATAGTTCTCTACGCCTAGCGCTACTGCATCTGCAGCAGACATTGCTAGGTAGTTGTCCCATGACAAACGTGAGATTGGATCTGGGAGCTCATATACCCAAGGGTTATTCGCATTTGATCCAGCACCCATACCTGCTTTGGTGTATGTGTAAAATTCGATGCCTTCGATTGCTGCTCCAACTGTTACATCTGATAGATTTATTGAAGGCGACAATTCGTAATTAACAACCAATACTGGCGTCGTAGAAAAACCGTCGTGCAGTAATGCATTCCAAGTTTTAGCGATTGCTGTGGTTGAAGCACTTGCTTTGATCAAATCAACAGCGCTTTCAGAACCTCCTGCCAAGCCGTTTACAATTTCAACTGCACTCTTGCTGTCAAAAAGCGGGCTAATGGTCGGTTGACCTACTGCATATACACCGTCTACTGGTATTGCATCTGTCCAAGCCTCTAGGTAGTGGCTCAATGGTAGCGCAACCTTCGCTTTAGACGCAGTTTCGTCTGCACGATCTGCAATGCTCACAAGGTTCACTTTATCTGCCAATGCTGCCATCTCAGTAGAGAAGTACAACACATTGCTATCAAGAGTGATGATGGTATCTACTGCACCTGCTTTAACATCTGACAATAGTGCGTTAAAGGCGCTATCAGAACCTGTTGAAGTGTACTCGAGCGTTGAAGTGTTGAACGCTGCTGATGCAAGTAGTTCATTTGTTTTTGCAGCTAATTTTTCCGCAGTAACAGAATTCAATCCGTTCAACAACAAAGCACCTGATCCTGCTTGGATCAATTCCATAGCTGCATTATCTACAGAGCTTGCGATTTCTTCGCGTACTGCCGGTGCCGCAATTTTATCTACGCCCGTTGCAGCTGCTACCTTATTATATATGTGTGCAAGTACAGTTTCGTACTCACTTACTTTCGCTTTGATGCGAGCATCTGCGTTCGAACCAGAAAGTGATAGACCTGCTTCCACTTGAATGTGACGTAGCATTCCTTCACCTGGTTTGCGAGCTGCAGCATACGCACCCATGAGGTTTTCGCCGCCCCAATCGCCCAAGAAATCAGCACCTACAGCAACAACTGTAGAAGCTTTGTCTAAAGAAACGGTAGGTAGACCGCGACGACCTGTTAGGCTCTCGTATACATCTACACGGGCACTCTGGCTTACTGCATCAACACTTACGTGACGCAAGCCAAGTTTAGAGATGGCTGTTTTCAACGCTGGGCTGATTACAGAACCACTGACCAAAACACTGTTTTCCGTCATGAGCGCACGAGCTGCTGCCATTGCATCTCCCCACGAAGCGGCAACGCCATCGACCATAGGGCTCTGCATGCGCGCTCCATCGTACAAGCTCAATACTGAAGCTTGAACGCGGGCGTTCGTTGCACCATTGAAAGGAGCATCATTATTTGGTTCAATCTTGATCGGACGACCTTCGCGTGTTTTTACCAAAACAGATGCAAAATCAAATCCATCGTATGAAACAGATGCATAATAGTTAGGTACACCTGGGGTGAGACTATCTGGCTTCACCACGTAAGGGATACTTTCTACGATAGGAGCCTCACAAGCGGCAAGCGTTGCGGCTGCAGTAGAGAATCCCATGAATTTCAAGAAATCTCTTCTCGAAGTTTCTCCTTCAGCCAACTCGTCTTTTCCGAGGAAATCTGCTTGGCTGATTTCGTTTGAGAATTCGTTTTGAGCGAGCTTTTCTGCGAGTTCTGGATTAGATTGATCCTCAATCCCTCTCCAATATTTATTGTTCTCAGTCATTGCTGCTTCTTATTAGTAGTGACACTTACCACATTCCAAACCACCGATCTTCTCAGCAGTAATTTTCTCGCCGTGGTATTTCTCGGTTAATTCTTCGTGGAAGTCTTGGTAGTATTCGTTCTTGTTGAACTGAACTTCAGTTTCACGGTGACAGTTGATACACCATCCCATGGTCAATTCTGAATACTGGTATACTTCTTCCATTGTCTCTACTGGACCGTGACATTCTTGACACTCCAACTGACCTGCGTTCACGTGCTGGCTGTGGTTGAAGTAGGCCAAATCTGGTAGGTTGTGAATGCGTACCCACTTGATTGGCTGTTGCTCGTATCCTTCGATGTATTCGCGGTTTTCAGAATCCCAACCGATCGCTGCATAAATCTTCGCAATCTCTGGAGAACCTTCGCCGTCGTACTTCAAGTTACCAGCATCATCAGTGATTTCAGAACCGTCCACATACATGTGACAGTTCATACACACGTTTGCAGATGGAATACCTGAGTGCTTTGAGTGACGTGCAGAGCTGTGGCAGTAATTACAGTCGATTTGGTTCTCTCCAGCGTGCAGCGCATGCGAGAAAGCGATAGGCTGCTCAGGCTGGTAGTTTTGCTCCATTCCGATGCCCATCATCCAGCCATATAATTGGCTCAAGAAGGCAATGATTACAACTACTGTGCTAACGGTTACAAAACCTTTGTTGTTTATTAATCGGCCCCAGAACCAACCTGCTTCATCCAAGATGCTTACAGGGTCTTTGCCTTGTACAAGACGTAGGGTGTTCTTCATACGAGCGAGAAGCATGACCATGAGGAAAAGCAGGACGCCCAATCCAATGGTGATCTCACTATCGTAGTTTTTACCCTCGACAACGACAGTAGTACCGGCCAAATCCCCACCTGGAGGAACTGGTTTCTTATCGCCTTCAATGGTGTATTGAAGGATGTCGAAAATGTCTTGATCACTCAGTGCAGGGAATGCACTCATCACAGAACCATTGTATTCCTCGAAGATGGCGATAGCATCTGCATCACCTGAGGCGCGTAGTTCCGCGTTGTTTCTAATCCAAGCAAGCAACCACTCCTCAGAATACTTGTCGGTCACGCCTGTGAGGGCTGGACCTACGAGTTTCTTGTCGAGTTTGTGACAGCTAGCACAATTGGATTTGAAGAGCTTTTTACCGTTTGAAGCGTCCCCTTCGAAAGCGGACACGGTTGTAACAGAAAACAAGAAGGTAAATGCCGCCAGAACG
>CALDGA010000016.1 GCA_937942085.1 uncultured Flavobacteriales bacterium | reverse complement strand
CTTGAAGACTGGAATGGAATGGGAACCGCTTGGTTCTATGACAACACACCAGAACGTGCGAAAGCAGATTACGAAGCAATCAGAACCAAAGCAGGTTTGATGGATGTATCAGGCCTTAAGAAAGTACATGTGTCGGGCGCTGATGCAGCATATGTGATTGATAGAGTAACAACGAGGAATGTTGAAAAAATTGCTCCAGGTCGTTCTACCTATGCATGCATGCTGAACAGTGAGGGTAAATTTGTTGATGACTGCATCATCTATCATATAGCGCTTAATAGCTGGCTCGTGGTACACGGCACGGGAACGGGCATGGAGCAATTGACTTCAGTTGCGGCAGGCAAAAACTGTTCTGTCATCTTTGACGACGACATGCATGACATGTCGTTACAGGGACCTAAATCAGTCGATATCTTGGCAAAACAAATACCAGAAATTCGCGATCTAGCCTATTTTGGCCTGATGCAAACCCGCCTATTTGGCCGCGACGTGATGATTTCGCGTACGGGTTACACAGGTGAACGTGGCTATGAGATTTTCTGTCGCGCAAAAGATGCCGTACATATTTGGGATAACATCTTGGAAACTGGCGGTGAAGACGTACGCCCGACGCAGTTCTCCACACTAGATATGTTAAGAATTGAAAGCTATCTGCTATTTTATCCCGGAGATAACTCGGAAACATTTCCGTTTGAGAACGAAACATGCGGTGACACACTTTGGGAATTGGGTTTGGACTTCACGGTGTCACCAGGCAAAGAAGGCTTCATTGGTTCCGAAAATCACTATGCCTCCAAAGGTAAAGAGCGTTTCAAAATATTTGGCGTCATGTTGACTGATGGAAAAATGGATCAAATGGAGATGTTCGCTCGTGTCCATGCCAATGGAAAAGATGTTGGCGTGATTACCTATGGCCTTTCTTCCGAACTTAACAATTACTCTGTGGCCATCGCGCGCCTTGATCCATCTGTTGCAATACCGGGAACAAAATTAACTGTTGTGCAACCTGACGGAACAGAACTTTCTGCAACGGCAGAAGAGATGCCGTTCTATGACAAAGATAAATCAATCCGATCAGCAAAAGGCTGATGATTTAAGAGAAGGGCATGCAATATTTTGGTTGCCCTTCGCATTCTAAATCAATGCACGGGAGATAACGCAGATATGTCTAAGTTTCAATTTCCGGAAAGCATCAAAAGTCGTCCAGTCTATGGCACTTTGAAAGCGCGCCCTGGAAAGTATCACCTGATGATTGCAGATGCTGAAGGAGCAGAGGCAATACTGCATCTTCATGAGCAAGATGCCGGATTAATGGCGAAAGCCCACATTATTTATATCCCAAAAGGTAGCAATTTGGGGGAGCGCTTACGGGCAATCAGACCTGCGCAATACTACGAAGGGCCAACCTACGAGGCCGCCGCTTCGCGAATAGAACGAGTACTAGAGGCCACTCACATGGGCACTCAAATATATCTGACCGGGACAGAAGGCCTAATGGGACAAGCGATGCGCGCTTGCATGAATGCAGGTATACCTCATACCGCAATCCAAACAGAACACCGTGGTAGTGTTGCACGACGCATGCAGTGCGTACACTGCAAAGGGATCACAGAAGATGTAGAAACCGATCCTTTCGAGTGCTCACACTGTGGACTGAATTTATTTGTTCGCGATCACTATTCACGCCGCCTTGCTGCATTTCAAGGAGTCTGCATTGATGCAGAAGACCCAGGTAATGTTCCAGAAAAAGTGGAGTTATATAAATGAGTGCTGCACCACAAAGAGCCAAAGCCGGTGCCGAAAAAATCGAAGTCATAGTTAGCGCCGTACTACCGTTGAATGATTTAGTGACCCGATTTGAATTTAAACGTAAAGATGGAAATCGTTTTCCAACATTTTCAGCAGGCGCACATACCGTTGTACACATGCGCGATGGGGACAGACAGCGATTGAACCCTTACTCTTTGATGTCTGATCCTGCGGACACAGAAACCTACGCAATTTCTGTAAGACGAGATGACGAAGGTAGGGGTGGTTCACTTTTCATGCATAATAACGTGAAGGTTGGTGATGCGATGGAAATCACTTACCCGGTGAACCTGTTCAGCCTCGACCTGCGTGCTAAAAAGCATGTGTTTCTTGCAGGAGGCATTGGGATCACACCATTTATGGCAATGATTGCTCAATTAGAACGATCAAGTGACTCTTGGGAACTACACTATTCAGTGCGCACCGAAGCACTAGGAACTTACGTCGATCAGCTAGTGTCAAAGTATCCAAATAAAGTACGTATTTACTATGATGATCAATCGCAATCGATCAATTTGGAAAACCTGCTAGACGGTCAACCGCTCGGAACCAACGTTTACGTCTGTGGCCCTAAGGGTATGATCGATTGGGTTCACAAGACAGCTGCTGCTGCAGGCTGGCCCGACGCAAACGTTCACTCCGAAGAATTCACAGCCCCGCAACCTGGAAAAGAATTTCAAGTTCGACTTTGTAGATCAGAAAAAACCATAACTGTTGGGGAGAACGAAAGTCTACTTGAAGCTATGGAACGTGAAGGCGTTGATGCCCCGTTTCTGTGTCGCGGTGGGGCTTGCGGACAATGTGAGACCAATGTTGTAAGTTCAGACGGTGAGTTCATCCATCGCGACCACTGGTTGGAACCGGACGAACACGGCAACAAGATTATGCCATGTGTAAGCCGTTTTATAGGAAAATCCTTGGAGATTGACAGATGACAATCCAATTCAACAAAGAAACGTTTCGTGACGATTATTCGTTCAAAAATTCCGATTGGGCAATTCAGCGCTTCCCGTTTCCGTTTCATGAAGACAGCTATATGTATTCCGTAAACATGGAACAGCATCGAGGCGGGCCTGCCGGATCTGTCTATGAAAAACGTTTTGACGTGGACGAACATTACATATCAGAAATGGAAGATCGCGCCATGGTATTGGCGGATGATCCTTTGAGGTGTCAATCACTTCCCCACATGACATTGGCTGGATGGGATCTATTGGAATTGATAATGGTGTCCAAGTCAGAAGACTATCCCGACTTGTTCGAATTACATCGTGAAGGTGACATCTGGCGTTGGATTAATAAGCCAATGGGTATCGACGATACCTTTACATTTTTGGATGAAACAACGCTGCCATACGGTCCGATGGAATACATTACACGGCAAACGCAAGGAGATTTCTGCGTATTAGATCAACGTGATGATAATCTATGGATGGACGCGGGCATGGTGACTACGCAAGCTGACTGGTCACTAGATTTTGACATCGGAATGAATTTTTTTGAATGGCACGCTCCTGTACCCTTAGCTCACGAAAAAGGAATTTTTAAACGCGCTCTCAAATTCTTGCTGAACATACAACAAGGCGCTCCAGCACGGCGACTGAATTGGACGATGACTGTTAACCCATTGTTGGACACCTCGCCGGAAAATTATCACAAATGGGGTATTCAAAAGACGACATTAACGCCGGAAAATATCGGTGCAAAGCAACATTTACGAGTAGAACTTCAATCATTTTTCCGTCTTCCGCGGTCAAATGCGTTGGTTTTTCCAATTCGTTGTTACTTAATTGCATTCCAGGATATCGTAAAGTCACCTAAATGGGGGCGGCGTTTGCATCGAGTTATTCGAGATTTACCAGAAGAGTTAGCAACCTATAAAGGGTTCATCGATAACCGGCCAATGATGTTAGATTTCTTATCGAAATACGACGATGGATTACCAACATCTCCAGGAGTATTTCCGGACAACGAAACCGAGCCTGCATTGCAAAAATGAACTCATAACAAATAAAACATAACTGAGGTGCAAATTAAATCGTTGCACCTCAGTGGGTGTACGCGGACAGTATATGTTTTTGTCATATTCGTATTTTCTACTATCCTAATTCCTAAAATTATTAACTTTTGGAACTTGAAAAATATTCAGCGCAAGATGGCTGCTTAGCTGTGAAATTTGTAAGCTTATTCACGCAATAACTTGACCATCAGTATTCTGCGTTCAGTGGTAGCTTTGCTGTATTGCAGCTTTAACTTTGTGGGTAACCAATGATTGAAAGGTATTTGGCTGGCAATTTTACAAGCTTTTCAGGACCATGTGGTGCATCAGCATCGAAAAAAAGCGTATCGCCTGGTTGTAAGTTAAATGTCCTATTGCTGTGGCGGTATTCCACTTCGCCTTCTAACATGTAGATTGTTTCAATCCCACTATGCTGGAATGCCTCAAAAGTGTCTGATTCTTCAGTTAAGGTTATCAAATAAGGTTCGACGATAACTCCACTCGAGTTCGCACCGATATGACCAAGCAAGTTGTATTGATGACCTGCTCGCGTGCCTTCGCGGTCAATCTCTACACCCTCACCTGCTTTGGTATGAACCGCTTCCCGTCGTTCCTCATACTGCCGAAAAAATGATGTCAAAGGTACTGAAAGGGCATTAGCTAGAGTTTGCAGTGTAGTCAGTGATGGCGATGTGTTACCGTTTTCAATTTTCGACAGCATACCAATAGACAAATCAGTCTGTGCCGACAGTTCCGCTACCGTGATGCCCTTTTGTTTTCGGTGCGCACGCACTTCACGACCAATTGCAACCTCGAGCACTTTTTCACGTGCGTCAGATATTGAGTGTGGATTTTGTCTTAAGGTCGCGTTCATCTTCAAGATTATCTTCTAAATTACTGCAAAACTGATTGGCATTTGAGCATTGTTGATTGATTTGTTAATCATACTATAATTTCACTCGCAATACTATTAATTTCCTATCAGTATAATTAATGTTTAGTTCCTAAGGACAATCAGTTGGAAAAAACACTTCACATCGGGTTTCTTATCTTTCCAGGGTTTCCGATGGCATGTCTAACATCTTTTATCGAGCCTTTGCGCGCAGCTAACGAAATTTCTAATGAGATTGCGTTCAAGTGGAGTCTTGTATCAGAAGACAAAGGCAAAGTGAATTCCAGTGCGAATGTCGGTTTTGACCCTGACACCACTCTAAGACAGACAAGTGGATTAGATTTCTTATTTCTGCTATCCGCGCCAACTAACACTTTTGAGTTGCAAACTACTCCTGCACATCTTCGAACACTGTTCAGGCATGGAGTAACCTTGGGAGCAATAAGCGGCGGTGTTTTCCCGTTAATGAGAGCAGGGCTCAGCACCAAAACACCCATTTCCGTTCACTGGTGTTATCGTAGTGCCTTTGACGCAGAGTTTCCGAAAATAACAGCGTCAGACCAAGTCGTCGAAATACAAAACCGTCTTATCACAGCTTCGGGGGCAGCTGCCGCATTCGAACTTGCCTTGCATCTTATTGAAACCAGACTAACCACTGGCATTGCAACAGAAGTGGCGCACTGGTTTCAACACCCAATGATGCGTAAAACAAATGTCCCCCAGTCTGTGCCTATCCATAAGGCCGCCGGCGTCAATACGCCCCTACCTGACACAATCGTAAAAGCCATCGAACTTTTTGCTCAGGATATGTCACAGCCAATAGCAATTGCTGAGGTCGCAAACGAACTGCATATATCACCACGTCACCTTGAACGCAGCTTCAAAAGAGCGACCGGTCTCAGTCCCTCTCATTACTATCGGAAAATGCGGATGGATGCAGCCAGACAGATCGTAATGTATACGAATGACCGACTACCCGACGTTGCTGCAAGTATTGGATACGTTAGCGTACAAGCCTTTAATAAACACTATGAAACGGCATTTGGTGTAAATCCACGTGAGGATAGACAGCGCATAAACATATACCGCGCGAGCGGAATGATTCCCGTGCCATCCGTGTAATAAATGTACCGTACAGATATTCGAGGGCGCCTTCAGGCAATAGCTTTCATGATTGTGACTAGCGCATGATGTAACGATCCTGCGCTTGAC
>CALDGA010000015.1 GCA_937942085.1 uncultured Flavobacteriales bacterium | reverse complement strand
GCTGAGGATGTGATGCGCGTTGCCAATACCTACATGAATGGTCCTTTGACCATCACTGTGGTGGGTAAAGCACAGGATGTTGCGGGCAAGCTTAGCGCCTTTGGTGAGGTAGAATATTTTGATGCCGAAGGAAATGCAACTGAGGCACCGACCTTCTTGTTTATGCCGGAAGGCATCACAAAAGAATCGGTATTGAACAACTACTTCGAGGCCATCGGTGGTGCGGAAGCATTCCAAAACATCACCTCTTTTGAGCAAGAAATGAGCCTTGAGGCGCCAGGTATGCCAGGTGCCGTTGGCATGAAGACGGTGAAGAACATTCCGGATTATTACCTTTCTGAGCAAAGCATGCAAGGCATGACCTTGATGAAGGTAGAATACAAGGATGGCGCAGCGACGCGCAGTGGTATGCGCGGCAATGCTGATTTAGAAGGAGAGGAATTGGCCTCAACAGCTAAGGAAGCGAAGTACGTGATCAGCCAACTCGAATGGTTGGAAAATCCAGAGGCCATTACCTTCGACGGGCAAACCCTTGTCAATGGTAAGGACGTCTACCAAATCACGGAAGGCGAGCAAACGCACTACTTCGATGTAGCTACAGGTCTACTATATATGAGTGTAGAGACTGCAGAAGGTCCTGAAGGCGACATTACTGTTACTACTGTATTCAAGGAGTGGCAGGAAGTAGGTGGTTTGACCTTTGTGAAGACCATCGAGCAAAGCGCCGGCCCGCAATCATTCACAGTGACCGTGAATAGCGTTACCTGGAAATAACATTCGGCACGGCCGAAAAATTTGAATTCCAACCCACCCCGCGGCGCAGCCGCGGGGTGGGTTTTTTTATGATTATTTTTTCTTGTTCACCAGGTATATCCCAGTGATAATGACCCCTAGGCCGAGGAGGTGATTCCAAATGATCTGCTCGCCGTCCCACAGCCCCCAGAGCACGGCTACGACCGGAATGGCATAGGTCACTGAGCTTGAGAAAAGGGCAGTGGTGATTTGAATGAGGTAGTTGAACATGATCACGGCAATGCCCGAGCCGATCACCCCTAAGATGGCGATGAAGCCGAAATTTGTCCATGCTTGCGGATCGTTCAGGAACACCTCATGAACTCCGGAGGCCAAGCTAAACACGATGGTAAACGGCGCGGCGGTCGCGAGGGAAAGGGTCGTGACCGTAAGTGCTTTGAGGTGCGGTAAGTTCGATTTCAACGTGTTGACGCTCGTGCCGTACATCATGGTGGCGAGCACTCCAAAAAGCCCATAGCCCAATTCTCCTTCAATGCTAAAACCACCTTGTAGGATGGAATTCATGGGGAGGATGAGAATCACCGCGCCAAGCAATCCGACCGCCACCCCTTGCCATTGGGTATCGGTGGCTTTTTGCCCGAAGAACCAGCCGCCTATGAGCACGGTGAACAGTGGTACGAGGGAATTGATGATCCCTACCACGCCGCTATCGAGGTGGTTGACGGCGAGGGGGAACAAAACGTAGGGAATGGCGTTTCCTAAGAACCCCACAATGGTTAAAGAGATGAGGTCTTTCTTGCGGAATTGCTTGAAATGACGAAAGCCAATGACCGCCATAAACAGTGCGGCGATGCTCACGCGCAAGGTGCCTACTTGGGTGTAGGAAAAACTTTGAAGGCCACGTTTCATCAAAATGAAGCTTGAGCCCCAGATGATGGCCAGACCGATGAATAGGATCCAAGGGAGGGCCGGCGAGTGAGAGGTACTTTGTTTCGACATGCCGCAAAATTGTGACAAATGCCTCACACTTTGACGCGATGGGATGTAATTTTGCTGAAAATACTTGAGTATGAGAACCCTTTCCTTCCTTATTCCCATTTCATTTTTAGTGGTTTCCTGCGGTCAGCCGGAGCCTGAAGTCATCGAAATGCCTGTGCAGGCCGAGGCCGTAGAGGTGGCCCCGAATGCGGAAGCTAAAATGTTTGTTTCGGGCATGACCTGCGTGATGGGTTGTAAGGGTGCGATTGAAAAGTCGCTCAATGCCCACGAGGGCGTGGCGAGCTTTGCCATTGTGTTTGAGGACAGCGTGGCCACCGTGAGCTATGATAGCACGATGGTGAGCGCGGAAGAATTGGCTGATGCGGTCGGTTCGGTGGCCGGTGGCGGGCTGTATACAGCGACGTTATTAGCGGAATAATATGAGAAGCGCACGCATTCGCTTTTGGGCAACGACTTCGTTGGTGTTCATATTCCTTGTCATCTTGGCGGGGTCGGTGGTGCGTGCAACAGGTTCGGGCATGGGGTGTCCCGACTGGCCACAGTGTTTTGGCTACAATATCCCTCCCACAGATGTGGAAACCTTGACTTGGCGCGAGGGCAGAAGCTTTGAGGAGGGTCAGATGATTTTATTAAAGGACCAATTCTGGGTGGCAACCTCAGATTTCACCACAGGTGAGGAGTTTGCGCCAGAAAATTGGGCCCTATTTGATCGCCACGACTATAACATTTTCAACCCTGTACATACCTGGATTGAGTTCATCAATAGGTTGATCGGTGCACTGAGCGGTCTGCCGGTGTTGGCGCTGGCCATCTTTGGAGTGTGGGGCGTACGACACAATGTGTGGAACGCCGTGCTTGCCATGGGCGTGCTGTTTTTGCTATTGTTTGAGGCTTGGTTGGGTAAGATTGTGGTCGATGGGAATTTAGTCCCAAACCAAATCACCATACACATGATGGGCTCGGTGGCCATTGTGTTGCTACTGCTCGCGCTTCGCGCTCGCAATACCGAAGGAGAATTTTCCTACCCAACGTCGGTGGGCCGAGCCTTGGTGGCATTGTTGGTGATGGTGGTGTTCCAAATTTTCTTGGGCACGCAGACCAGAGAATTGGTGGATTACGCCTTGGAGCACGGGGTGATACGCGCAGAGGTCATTGAGTCTATTGAAGGGGCAATGCCGAAGGTGCACCGCAGTTTTGCTTGGGGTATTTTGTTGATGACGAGCATCCTGTTTTTCCTTCAGCGCAAGCACAGGGTTTCCATTCCCGGCTTTGGACCGCTGGTCTTCGCCATTGCGATGGAATGGGCCATAGGCGTGGTGTTGTTTTTCACGGGGTTGCCGAAGGCGATGCAGCCGGTACACTTGGTGCTGAGCATCGGTATTTTGGCGTCGATTAGTTATCCTCTTTTTCTTGCTGCACGTAAGTCTTAAGCAGCTCTAAGGCGCGTTCCCACTGCGCTTCATGAACCAAAATTTTGATGCTTAAATCTCCGCCAACAGGCAGGACGCTGGCCATTTGGTAGTGTTCCAGGGTCGTGCGAATGCTTTGGCTTTCCAGGAAAGTAGCAATGAGGTCTGCCTCGATAGGCGTTGCGGCGATGTAGAGGAGTTTATGGCGCATGGGTCCAATTCAGTGTGCTGATCATCTGCAATATCTCCTCACGCATGAACTGTGTCACGGGCGCTAGGCTATCGGCATTCGGCGGGCTGTAGTGGTAGAGCACGCCGCGCAGGAAATGTTCGGTACTGTCGGTTGCGTAAAACTGTGTGGTCGTGGCCGACGCTCCAGAGAGTTCATAGTAGAGCCCATAGACCTTTTTGTCCTTGTATTCAAAGAACTGCTCGCGCATTCCGCTTGCTTTTACGGTATGTTTATAGGCCAATTGCTGCGCATCTCGCACCAATGCTTCGAGGTTGTTGTCGACGGGTTTATAGGTGAATTGGACCGTACTTAAAATCGAAGGATATACGATATCAAGCCAATATTCACCTTCGCGTGCCTGCTCGGTGCCTTCTTCCGTCAATACCTCCTTCACAATCACTTTGGCCTCGGCGTTGATACTTAGCCCAAAGGGTGCGTCTTCGTTCAACGGCGCATAGGCCTCGGTGCTCGGCAAACCAATACGCATGAAGGCATCAGGGCGTGCTACCGGTGCCTCGGTGCATGAAAGCCAGAATAGTGGAAGAAGGAGTAGAGGATTAGGCTTCATGGTTGGGATCTACGGTTACTTTAATGCGGATCAACTTGCGCTGGTCGACGCTTTCCACCTTGAAGGTATAGGCATTGTAGCTGACCTTTTCATTCTTCTCCAAAAACTTCCCAGCGAGCTCCAAGACGAGCCCCGCGAGGGTTTCACTTTCGCCGTCTACAGTGTCGAATTGGTCCCTGGAAACCCCTAACACTCTACAAAAATCGATGAGCGGCGTTTGGGCCTCGAACACATAATTGTAGTCGTCAAGCTTGCTGTAGACCACATCTTCGTCGTCGAATTCGTCCGAAATCTCACCCACAATCTCTTCCAATACGTCCTCCAAGGAGATGACCCCTGAGGTACCGCCAAACTCGTCCACCACGATGGCCAGGTGAATCCTGCGCTGCTGGAATTCTTTCAGCAGGTCGTCAATTTTCTTGCTCTCGGGCACGAAAAATGGAACCCGCATGAGGTCTTGCCATCCAAAGTTTTCCGAGGCATCCATATAGGGCAGCAAATCCTTTACGTATACCAGCCCTTTGATTTGGTCCAGGTTCTCGTCAAACACCGGAATGCGTGAATACCCGCTCTCGGTGATGTGTCGCAACGTCTCTGGATACGGCGCTTTAATATCTATGGCAATAACAGATGTCCGTGGCGTCATGACTTCCTTCACAGTCGTCGATCCGAAGCGAACAATCCCTTTGAGGATACGCTGCTCTTCCTCGTTTGAATTTTCGTCCACCGTGAGCTCCAATGCTTGCTCGAGGTCGTCCACACTGAGTTGAGGACCGCGGCCTTCGATGTTGATGCGGTTGATGGTTTTACTCAATCGCGTGCTAATAGGATGCAACGCACTGTGAATCCTTGAGAGGAGTGGGGTAACCAATTGTGCAAAGTGCAGCTTCGAGGCATTGGCATATACCTTCGGCAAAATCTCACCAAAGAGCAACAACACTCCAGTAATGGCCAAAATCTCTACCACAAACGTGAGCAGGGGACTCCAGCTATCTGGGGAGAAGAAGCTGTTTAAAAGATAGGTCGAAACAATAACGATTCCAACGTTAACGAAGTTGTTTGAGATCAAAATGGTTGCCAGTAGGTGATCCGGTTCCTCTAAGAGTTGAAGTATTTTTTGTTGGCGTGGTTCATTTTCATCTAATAATTCACGGTCAGTAGGCGTGATGGAAAAGAAAGCCACTTCAGACCCAGAAATCAGTGCGGATAAAACGAGCAACAAGGCGAGAACCAATAGCAGCAAAATATCTGCGGATGCAAGGTGCCCGAGGTTCTGGGTGATATCAAAAAATAATGAAGGAGGCTCTGTTTCCAAAGGGATGGTTTTAGTTCGACTTAGAACGGTAGGTCATCTTCATCCTGCGAGGGGGATGCAGCTGCCGGTGCCGTTGGTTGCGGTGCCGATGGTGCCGCGTTGCCATAATTTGGTTGGCTGTATGCGGTGCCTTGTTCTGATGAAATGCCTTCGCTTTCGGCGCGAGATGTCAGCATGGTCATCTGGTTGGCTTGAATTTCTGTGGTATAACGATCAGCACCAGTTTGGTCCTGCCATTTGCGTGTTTTTATGCGTCCTTCGAGGTATACTTTGTGTCCGCGCTTGAGGTATTTGTGTGCCACATCGACCAATCCTTTCGCATTGATCACGACGTTGTGCCATTCTGTGTTGGTCACGCGCTGACCTTCTCTATTGGTATAGGTTTCAGAGGTTGCCAAAGGGAATTTCACCAATGATCCTCCATTTTCGAAGTGCATAATTTCCGGGTCTTTCCCGAGGTTTCCAATGAGCATTACCTTGTTTAGTGTTCCTGCCATGATCGTCTAAATTTTCTTGTTGTATTCTATCAAATATAGGTATAATTGGTCCGTGAATTACAGCATGTTTTTAACAAAATTGGACACAATAACCGGCATGCCAAGTCCCTCCATTTCACGCTTTCCATAATACTCTTGCGGCTCCCCAAGAGTGCCCTCATCCACCGCCCAAAAATGGCAATGAAGGTCCTTGTGAGAGAGCTTATGAACGACCGGATCCTGCATCAACACCCCTTTTTTGGGAGCGCTCTCCAGCCTCGGGAACTCATACAGTCCGCCCCAGATCGACGAGGTATCGCGCTTATACATGGCCCACTTTCTCCCGCGCTCCACCACGGCGAAATGGATGGTTTCCTCGGTGCGCTTGCTCTTGCGGATTTTCACCGGCAATTCGTCGATGCTTTGGTGCTCATTGGCATGGCAGAATGAGGCCAGTTGACACGCTTCGCATTTGGGTTTTTTCGGGGTGCAATGCAAGGCGCCAAACTCCATGATGCCCTGGTTGTAATTGCCAGGATGTAGGGCTTCTTGGACCAAATGATCAGCGAGCTCCTGAAACTCCTTAGGGCCTGTGCCTTGGTTGATGGGACTATGAATGCCAAAATACCTCGAGAGCACACGATACACATTGCCATCTACCACCCCTTTACGCTCGCCAAAGCAAATGCTGGCAATGGCTGCTGCGGTATAGGGACCTATGCCCTTAATGGACAATAAGTCTTTACTCGTAGAGGGTAATTGGCCCTGAAATTCCGCCATGATCTGCTGGGCGCCTTTTTGCAGATTTCTGGCGCGGCTGTAGTACCCTAGACCGGTCCAAAGGGCCAAAAGTTCGTCTTCAGGAGCTTCTGCAAGGGCCTTAATTGTGGGATAAGCGGCGAGAATTTTCTTGAAGTACGGGGTGCCTTGCGCCACACGCGTTTGTTGCAAGATGATTTCGCTCAGCCACACCTCATAGGCCACGGGAGTCTTTTTGCGCCAAGGTAAATCGCGCTTGTTTTGATTGAAGAACTCTTCAATGCTGATAATGAAGTGGTTAAATGCGTTTTTGCTCACGTGCAGGGTATCCGATTATTTTATGCTTTTAATCTGTAAATAAGGAGAATAGGTGTATATTTGCGCCCCTCATTAACCAAGTCCGAAAGGACCTAAAAATACAGAGCAAATGACTAAAGCAGATATCGTTACTAAGATTTCTGATAAAACAGGAATGGAACGCGGAGACGTTCAAGCGGTGGTTGAAAGCTTCATGAAAGAGATCAAGCACAGCCTAGAAGATGGAAACAATGTGTACCTACGTGGTTTCGGTTCTTTCATCGTGAAGAAGCGTGCTCAGAAAACAGGTCGTAACATCTCTAAGAACACGACCATCGTCATTCCGGCTCACTACATCCCTGCCTTCAAGCCTGCGAAAGTATTCGTAGAAGGTGTTAAGGATAGCGTACCCGTAAACGACTAATTTGAAAAGAAACCAACTCATAGCAGTCCTTCTTGCAGTCGTTGCCGCGGTTGTGTTGATGCGTATGCCTAGAACCGCTCGTGTGGAGGAGGTGGTGCTGCAGTCGACAGAAAACACTGGGCTCGATGCCAAGGTGGACGAAGCAGTGGCCATCATCCAAAGCGGTGAGGGTGCACCTATGCAAGCCATCGGCATGTTGCTAGAGGTATTGAAGGAGAATCCAGACCACGAGAAAGCTTTGATGTGGTTAGGAAACTTCTCTATGATGAGTGGACAGTGGGACAAAGCGGTGGATCGTTTCCATCATTTGACCCAAATCAATCCCGAGGTTGAAATGTATTGGTTGAATAAGAGTCAATCACTCTTGCAAATGGGAGATACCATTGCAGCGTTGACCAGTGCGCAAGAATATTTGAACACATATCCAGAAGCAACGCGAATCAACGATTTGGTTGCTGGATTGCAGAATTAATAATTTTTAAAACTTAGCATTATGCCAAGCGGAAAGAAACGTAAAAGACATAAGATTGCAACGCACAAGCGTAAGAAGCGTCTAAGAAAAAACCGTCACAAGAAAAAATAATTAAGTAGAGTATGCGCACAGAATTAGTTATTAGTGCTAGTTCTGACCGAGCGGATATTGCACTACTTGAGGACGGAAGACTTCAGGAACTCATTAAGGAAAAAGGAGACGATAGTTTCTCCGTTGGTGACGTATACCTAGGAACCGTAAAAAAATTGGCCACTGGCCTAAACGCTGCCTTCGTAGATGTTGGTTATGAAAAAGATGCATTTTTGCACTACCACGATCTCGGGCCGCAGATAAATTCCTGGCAATCCTACCTACGTCGCGCCTTAAAAGGCAAGCAACAAAGCAACCTCACCAACTTTAAAAATGAGGCCAACATCCAGAAGGAGGGCAACATTGGTGATGTTTTAAAGCAAGGCGATCAAATCTTGGTGCAAATCACCAAGGAGCCCATTTCAACGAAAGGGCCTAGAATCACTGCTGAGCTTAGTATTGCGGGCCGATTTGTAGTGCTCGTGCCATTCTCAAACCGCGTGAGCGTGAGTCAAAAGATTCGTGATCGCGAAGAGAAAGACAGACTCAAAAACTTGGTCAGAAGCATCAAACCGAAAGGCTTTGGTGTAATTATACGTACTGTCGCCAAAGGACAGAGCGCAGAAGAACTACAGGCTGACCTAGAATCTTTACTCCGTAAGTGGAAAGTACTCCACAAAGGGGTGAAGCGTTCGAATAAGCCCGTACGTATTTTCAGCGAAATGAATAGAGCCAGCGCGTTCCTACGCGATGTGTTCAACGATAGCTTTTCCTCCATCACGATCGACAATGAAGATCTGTATGAGGAGGTAAAAGAATACCTCGATGAGATTCAACCCGGGGCGTCGAAAATGGTGAAGCATTACACCGGTCAAATGCCGTTGTTCCAGTTCGCCAGTGTAGACCGCCAAATCAAAGGTGCATTCGGTCGTTCGGTCAGCATGCCTAAAGGGGCATACTTGATCATTGAGCATACTGAAGCCATGCACGTGGTTGATGTGAACTCGGGCAACAGGACCAATACGGCGGAAAACCAAGAAGCCAATGCGTTGCAGGTAAACCTACTTGCGGCAGAAGAGGTGGCTCGTCAGTTGCGCTTGCGCGATATGGGTGGTATTGTCGTTGTGGACTTCATCGATATGAATAGCGCAGAAAACCGCAAGGCGGTGTACGAGAAAATGCGCGATGAAATGAAAAAGGACCGTGCCCGTCACAAAATCCTTCCCATTTCAAGGTTCGGTTTGATGGAACTCACGCGTCAGCGCGTTCGTCCGGAAACGAACATCACCACTCGTGAGGAGAATCCAGATAATTTGGTAGAGGCGCCGATCCAAATCATTGAGGCGATCAAATCAAAACTTGCGACCCTCGATAAGCGAGAAATATACATCCATGTTCACCCGTTCTTGGAGGCCTACATTACTAAAGGGTACTTCCGAAGCATCAAGAAGACATGGCAAAGTGACTTACGAAAGAAATTGGTAGTAGTGCCGCGTGATGCCTACACGATGTTGGAGTGGAAGGTGAAAGACCGCGAGAACAATACCCTGTAAAACTTTTGTTTTTCCACAAACCCGCTCCGTACGAAGTATGGAGCGGGTTTTTTCATTAAAATTGGTTCATGACAACTTCCGAAGCTTTGCAGAAACTCCGCAGGTATTGTGCCTATCAAGAGCGCAGTCCGTTTGAGGTATATCGAAAGTTGGGCCTGTTGGGATTGCCCAAGGACCGGCAAGAGGAGGTGGTGGCCAGCTTGATGGATGAAAACTTCCTAGACGAATACCGTTTTGCGGAGGCCTATTGTCAGGGCAAGCTCAATCAAAAGCATTGGGCACCCTACCGCATTAGCATAGGCCTGCGAGAGCATCGCATTCCGAAGGTGACCATCGATAGGATATTGAACCAAATTCCCGATAAGCGAGTGGAAGAGAATGCACTGTATTTAGCCGATCGTTGGTTCAGTTCAAAGACGAAGGAACAACTTGCCGCTGCGATGCAACGCCGTGGGTATTCTTTTGAGATGATTCATAGGGCGTATCAATGGGTAGAAGAGGAGCGCAAAAGTTCGCTTTAACCCTTCCAAGTCCCTCCGTAACGGTAGTGGCTGTTTCCAGGTTTGCTATCTAAAAATCAAATGGACGCTAATGCTTCCTTCACCTTCTTTATTCCAGCCGGCGTGATATCAAGGTGGAACACCATGCGGCATTTTCCTGGGCCCATTTGGCTGATGCCAATTCCCTTTTCAGCCAAGGTGGCTATGAATGCTTCTTGGTCCATATCCTCGTTCAATCCAAAGATTAAGATGTTGGTTTCTGGAGCCACCACATTTTTCACCCAAGATTGCTGGGCTAAAAATTCCGCCATATCCTTGGCAGCGGCGTGGTCTTCGGCCAATCGGTCCACATTATTTTCTAGGGCATAGATGGCAGCACCGGCTAAGAGGCCTGCTTGACGCCAGCCACCGCCGATGCGTTTGCGTATTCTGCGGCTGTGGTGAATGAATTCTTCGCTACCTAAAAGCACAGAGCCTACAGGTGCGCCCAGTCCTTTGGAGAGGCAGATGGAAATAGAATCGAATGCGGTACCGTAATCGTTTTCACTTTGATTTTTTGCGACAAGGGCGTTGTAAAGACGTGCACCATCGAGGTGGAAGGTTAGCCCGTGTTTTGAGGCTACTGCTCTAAGCGCCTCGATCTCTTCCCATTCGTAGCATGTTCCTCCGCCTTTATTGGAGGTGTTTTCTAGTGCGAGTACACGAGATTTTGGGTAATGCACATCGTCGGCTTTAATACAACCTAGTACTCCTTCTGGGTGCATAATACCGCGATTGTCACCAGTAAATGTGACAGAAGCATGAGCGTTAGCGGCAATACCACCGCCCTCGTAGTTGTAGATGTGGGCGTAGGGGTGACAAATGACTTCGTCGCCGGGGCTTAAATGTGACATCAGTGCGATCTGATTTGCCTGTGTACCGCTCACACAAAAAAGTGCTTTTTCTGTGCCGAATCGTTCAGCGACCATGGCCTCAAGCTTCAAGATAGTTGGGTCATCGCCCCAAACATCGTCGCCTACGGGGCTGCTAATCATCGCATTTAACATGGCCTGGCTAGGGCGAGTGACGGTGTCGCTACGTAGGTCGATTTTCAACATTGGAGCAGTACTTTATAATCTTCGTGAAGATAGCAAGTGATGCTTAACTTTGCTCGTCTATGGTTACAGCTGAACAAATTAAATCTTTGGGTGAGCGCCTCGAGCGATTGAAGAGTTATTTAAACCTCGAACAGAAGCGTATTCACATCATCAATGAAGAGGAGAAAACTGCCTCTCCTGAATTTTGGAACGATCCCAAGGAGGCTGAGAAAACCATGAAGGCCCTGCGCGGTGTGAAGTACTGGGTAGAAGGTTACGAGAAGGCAGAAACCCTTTTTGGCGAGGCAGAGCTAAGCCTAGAATTCTACAAGGAAGGCGAACTTGAGGAGAGCGATGTTCAAACAGCTTACAGTGAATGTGAGGATTGGATAGAGGAGCTTGAATTCAAGAACATGCTGAGCGGCGAGGAAGATAAGTTGAGTGCGGTATTGCAGATTACTGCGGGTGCCGGTGGTACGGAGAGCTGTGATTGGGCAAGCATGTTGATGCGTATGTATTTGATGTATGCTGAGAAGCAGGGGTTCAAGACGAAAGAATTGGTCCTTCAAGAAGGTGATGTTGCCGGTATTAAAACAGTGACTATTGAGATTGATGGCGATTATGCCTTTGGTTTCTTGAAAGGCGAAAATGGGGTACATCGATTAGTGCGTATTTCCCCGTTCGATTCGAATGCCAAGCGCCACACCTCCTTCGTTTCGGTGTATGTGTTCCCATTGGTAGACGATACCATTGATATTCAAATCAACATGAGTGATATCGAATGGGATACCTTCCGTAGTTCAGGTGCCGGTGGTCAGAACGTAAACAAGGTAGAAACTGGGGTGCGTCTGCGCCACAAGCCTACTGGAATTATCATCGAGAATACGGAAACCCGTTCTCAGTTGGGCAACAAGGAGAAGGCCATTCAGCTTTTGAAATCCCAATTGTACGAGATGGAGATTGAGGCGCGCAATGCCAAGCGTGCGGAGATTGAAGCGGGTAAGAAGAAGATCGAATGGGGCTCGCAGATTCGCAATTATGTGATGCACCCCTATAAGCTCGTCAAGGATGTTCGTACTGCGGAGGAGACCTCTGATGTAGACGGGGTGATGAATGGAAATATTGATAGATTCCTTAAAGCATTCCTCATGCAGCAGGGCGAAAGTGCCAATGCTGATGAATATTAATTAGCAAACGCGCATACTCAGTGCACAAAATGAGCCCGTAGGGGTTAAATTGTCAGTATATTGAGTTATGCGCAAAATCCTTCTTTTCGCGGCAGTTTTATGGAGCCTCGGGCTAAGTGCCCAGCAGGGTTTCGTGCGCAATGACGGCCAGTGGGAGGACCCTTCAAAATTTGTGTACCGCTTTGGTGCGAATGCCATTTTCCTAACTGGCGATTCGATTGTATTTAGCATCCTCAATCCCATCGATCAGCACAACCATAGTGCTCCTGAAAAGCATCATTATTCAGATACGTTGCATTACGCCAATTTCTCGCTGAAGTTTGCTGGGGCGAACAAGTTGAATTGGAAAGGTGGTGAGGCCTTCGATCACAAGAATCACTTCTACCTCGGTCATCGCTCAAAGTGGAGAACCGATGTGCCTTCCTTTCACGGAATAATTGCACAAGATGTTTATCCCGGAATTGACTTAAAAGTGTATGCTGCTACAGGCGGTATGAAGTATGATTGGATCGTTTATCCTGGTGCAGATCCTTCGGTGATTGTTCAAGAATATGGCGGTATTGAAGGGCTAGATGTCTTGCCTAAGAAAGTGAAGATTCGAACGGCTATTGGCACCTTGGAGGAGGAGATGCCTTATGCTTATCAAGGAAGTAAGGAAGTTCGTGCGCGCTATCAGAGAGGAAAGGACGAGGTTCGAATTAACCTCGGAGCTTACGACCAGAGTCAAACGCTTACTATCGACCCTATCTACATCTTCAGTACGTATTCAGGCTCTCAGGCGGATAATTTTGGGTACACCGCCACCTTTGACGATAATGGAAATGCTTTTGGCGGCGGGATTGTCTTTGGTACAGGATATCCAGTGGTTTTAGGAAGCTATGATATTAGCTACAACGGTGGCTTCTTTGACGGTGCTATTTCAAAATTTAGCGCAGACGGTTCACAGTTGCTGTGGTCTGCCTACCTCGGAGGAAACAATCTAGATCAGCCCCACAGTATGGACTGTGATGAGAACGGTAACCTCTATGTTATGGGCCTGACGGGTTCTTCAGATTTTGCGGTAACGGCAAATGCCAACGACACCACTTTTGGAGGGGGGAATTCAGCTATTGCTGAATATTATACTCTTGCGAACGGTTCTGATATGTTCGTTAGTGCGATCAGTGCAGATGGTACTCAACTGTTGGGCTCGACCTTCCTTGGCGGAG
>CALDGA010000014.1 GCA_937942085.1 uncultured Flavobacteriales bacterium | reverse complement strand
TTGCTTCTAAAGCCATATCAATCTACGTTGTCGTGTAAGAATGAATTATTCGTTCTGATGTTTCCTTCGGAATCTACTCCGAGGTTAGAAGGCTTCTCACCGCTCTTTTGTTCAAGATCAACGTCTAATCCTTGACGTTTGTATGCGGGAGTACGTTCTACCTCAGTGAGGTTTTCTTTGAATCTGTAGCCGAACTTTTGTAATCTGTTCATGCGCTCCTGAATCTTGTTGGGTAATTCTTGAGCGGCGCGCTTGGGAAGTTGAGAGATGGGCTGGTCCATGGCTTGTTCCACAGATGCTTCCGCCTCTTCTTCCAATTCTTCCACCACTTCAGAGGCCTTGATCTCAAATTTCAAATCAGGATCCTCTTCCATGGTGCTTACTTCCACCGCATCTACAGCAGCTTCTGGTTGCATGTCGAACTCCGTCGAAGGAAGGGTGAAACTGCTTTCCACAACTTCTAGATCAGCCTTGGCTTTGAGTTCGGGCATGTCGCTCAGGCTCATCTCAAAAGGGTCATAGTCCCTCTCTTCTGGCGCCTCTTTATCTTCCGCCCTCGGCGTATCTGTTTCTTCTATTTCCAATGAAAACCCATCGCCCTCAATTTCGTCTAGACTAAAGGTGGTCTCTTCTTCTTCAATAGGTGCGTCCATAGCCTCTGGCATGGCAGGCGCTGCTTGTGCCTCCACCATTCCGTGGTTGTTTTCGCGAGCTGCAGGTGCTGGCGCATCGAATGGTGTTTCTTCCTCAGTAGGAGTGTCCAATTCCATGCTTACCTCCCCATTATCTTCATCATCTACGAAGGTGAGTTCTATTTCTTCCTCCTCCGGCTCGTGCGCAGTAGAGAATAGGTCCCAACCGCCCGCGAGAGTTGGCTCGGCCGCTTCCTCTACTTCCTCTTTTTCTTCAGCCACAGGAAGTTCTTCGAATTCCTCGTCTTCTGTGTCATCTATCACAGGTAAAATACTAGCGTCTTCGGCAGAAATAATGCTCTCGTGGGCCTCCTCATCCTCATCCTCAAGATCCCATTCTAGTACGTGTACTGTGGGCTCATCGTCAAGGTCAGTGTCCGATTCTATGGTGTCTTCAAAACGCTCTTCGTGATCTTCTTCCGGCATCTGTGGGAATCCCATCATAGGATCTTCCTCTTCCTCGGTAGCCTCCACTTCGAGTTCGTCATGAGCCATCTCCTCGGGAGTTTCCTCTAATTCGATTGCAGCCTCCATCTCTGGCGCTTCATCCATCTCATCCTCGACCTCTGGTGCCTCCTCCATGAGAGTTGCAGGCATGGCCACTTCATCTTCCTCAGCCTCGCCGAGATCCATCACAATGCGTTCGCTTGTGTCCGCCACGGGTGCTGGAGATTCTTCAATAATTTCTTGTGCCGCTACTACCTCGTGGGTGTGTACCTGAGATTCCTGCGTATCAAGATCGTACTTCACTACCTCCACTTTATCAGTAGGGAGCACACGAGTTCCTGTAGGGAATCCTGTCGCGATGATGGTACAAGTGATCTTAGACCCTTCTTCTTCCGCAGCGCCAATACCCATGATGACGTTCGCATTACCGCCGGCTTCACGTTGAATGTGATCCGTGATTTCGCCTATTTCATCGATGGTTACTTCATGCTCGCCACCTCCTGAGGTAAGTAGGAGCAGGACGTTTTGAGCACCCTTTATCTGGTTGTCGTTGAGAAGCGGTGAATCTAGTGCTGCCCCGATGGCAGCCTCTGCACGATTGCTTCCCGTTCCTTCACCGGTTCCAAACAAGGCACTTCCGCTGTTTTCCAACACCGTCTTAGCATCGCGCAAGTCGATGTTTTGGGTGTAGTGGTTGGTGATGACCTCAGCAATACCCTTGGCGGCACCGGCCAACACTTCATCCGCTTTCGAAAAAGCATTGCGGAATCCTAGGTCGCCATATACTTGGCGCAGTTTATCGTTGTTGATGACAATCAAGCTGTCCACCGCTTCGCGCATGGCCTTGATGCCTTCCTCTGCCTGTGCTTTGCGAATCTTTCCTTCAAAACCGAAAGGAGAGGTCACAATACCTACTGTCAGAATGCCCATATCTCGGGCTGCTTTGGCGATTATAGGTGCAGCACCGGTTCCGGTACCACCGCCCATCCCGGCGGTGATGAAACACATCTTGGTGCCGGTCTCGAGAATGTTTTGAATTTCGCCAATGCTTTCTTCGGCAGCCTGGCGTCCTATTTCTGGATCTGCGCCGGCACCCAAGCCCTCTGTCAACGAAGCACCGAGCTGAACCTTATTGGCCACCGGGCTGTGATAAAGGGCTTGCGCGTCGGTATTGCAGACCATGAAATCTACACCGTTCACGCCAACATTCTTCATGTGGTTCACCGCATTGGATCCACCGCCGCCTACTCCAATGACCTTAATCACAGAGCTGCGGTTTTTGGGGAGGTTGAATTGCAATCCGTCGTCCATCATATTATTCTACGTCTTCGTCGTTTTCTAACCAATCTTTAATGTTTGTGATAAAGCCTTTCCAGAAAGGATCCTTGCGCGGAGGTGCCATAGTACTTCCGGTTTGCGTTGGGGATCCTTCCTCTTCTTGTACTTCTGGGGCTTCTGCCTCGGCCTCCACAATAGGGGTATCTGTTTCGGTGGGGTCGTATGCCATGGTATGTGAGGTGGTCTCCAATGCCATGGAGAGCAAACCGATAGAGGTGGCATAGACCGGGCTGGCCAATTCCTTAGCATACCCGCTGGCCAAATGCTCGTTCGGATACCCAATACGAGTAGGCATTCCGGTGAGGTATTCGACCAATTGGCTCATGTGCTTTAATTGGGATCCACCCCCAGTCAACACAATCCCTGCAATCAAGCGCTTGCGCGGGTCGTTCTGCTGGTAGTTGCGGATCTCTGCGATAACACTCTCCATAATCTCGCGCACACGTGCGTTGATGATTTTGGACAGGGTTTTCAAGCTGATTTCCTTAGGTGGTCTTCCACGAAGCCCGGGAATGCTCACTATTTCATTCTCTTTATTCTCTCCGGGCCACGCGGAACCAAATTTTACTTTGAGGGTCTCGGCCTGTTTTTCAATAATCTCACAGCCTTCCTTGATGTCCTCGGTAATGACTTTACCACCGAATGGAATGACGGCTGTATGTCGGATGATGCTGTCCTTGAAAATGGCAATATCTGTCGTACCGCCACCGATGTCCACAAGCACAACGCCGGCATCTTTTTCTTCTTCTGCCAACACAGCCGCAGCAGAGGCAAGGGGCTCCAGGGTGATATCACCTACTTTGAGTTCGCTCTGCTCGACACAGCGTGCAATGTTCTTGATCGAAGCAATTTGCCCCACGACAATGTGGAAGTTTGCTTCCAAGCGCGAGCCGTACATTCCTTGTGGGTTGATGATATTGCTATCTCCATCCACTCTGTACTCTTGCGGTAGGGCATGAAGGATTTGCTCCCCAGGCATCATGACGAGGTTGTGCACGTTTTTGGCCAATTTATCCAAATCCGTCACATCAATAATGGCCTCAGCATCCTCACGCATGATATAGTCGCTGTGCTGCATCGAACGGATGTGCTGCCCGGCGATACCCACCATTACTTCGGTGATTTTGAGCCCAGAGTTCTCTTCCGCCATTTTCACAGCCGCTTGAATACTCTCAATGGTCAAGGTGATGTTGGCGACAACACCGCGTTGCACGCCTAAGCTCTTGCTCTTTCCGATGCCAAGAACTTCTATTTTTCTATGCTCGTTCATGCGGCCGACTACGGCCACAATTTTGGTGGTACCGATGTCCAATCCTACGGCAAGTGGGGCTTGTTGTGTCATTGTACGGTGGTTACTACTTGGTTTTTAAATCGCAAATCGAGGTGGCGTAGGGTGGCCAATTCTTCGTCGCTTTTCGCAGCGTAGAAGGCCGCTAGTTTGGCCAGATCGTTTGCCAATCGTTCGTCTCTGTTGCTTGTTATGCTGTGTCCGGCACCACGGGGAGTGATGCGGATTTGGTATTGTTCGAAATGAATCTGTGCGAGCCCGGATGCATCGTAACATTTTGAGGCTTCGATGATATCCAGGGCATGTGCGGCTTGTGCAGCTTCGGCACTATCACGCAACCCAGTGCACACCATAAGGTCTATTTGGGCAGATTTTGGCGCCGGCAAAACAGCCCCTCCTTGGGTGAGGAGGTATTTGGATTGCTCCATGAAAACCTTGGCTCTCGCCTGTGTTGCGCGCAATTCCACGACCAATGTGCTGTTTAAATTCCAATATACTTGCGCTTCGGCCACGTATGGCAAGGCTTCCAAAGAGGTTTCTAACAAATGCAAGTCCATCGCCATCGCGGCACTATCGGCTTGTGAGGCTAGGAATTCTTGTACGGTTTTTTTGGCGACCGATTCGTTTATAATCCGTTGGTTTTCAGGGTATTCAAAGGATATTTCGTGATCTGTGATGGTCCATAGATGCGCGCTTAATTGGGCCCCAACAAAGACCCAAATGACCAAGCCAAGTCCAATGACAATGCCGATGCGCTGTAAGATTCTCATTTTTCTCATGCGAATTTGGCTTTAATCATGGGAACAAGGTCGCCGATATCACCGGCGCCAACGACCAATACCACCCCAGAATCAGAGGCTTTTACAGCGCCTGCGAGCGCCTCTTTTTCCACGACTCGAGCCTTGCTCATTTTCGCTGCGAGGGCCTCAGAAGTGATGCCTTCCATAGGCAGTTCTCGGGCGGGGTAAATGGGCAGTAATAGGACTTCATCGGCGCGGTCTAGCGCTTGGGCAAATCCGTCCATGAAATCGCGCGTTCTGCTGAACAGGTGCGGCTGGAAACAAAGACAAATCTTTTCGTTCGGATAAAGTGCTTGCACACTTGTGATGAGCGCATTGATCTCAGTGGGGTGATGGGCATAATCCTCAATGAGGGCAACGGGCTGGTGCAGGTGGTACTCGAACCGACGTCGGATGCCTGCAAAGCTTTGAATAGCCTCTCCAATAGTTTCTATAGGTACGCCGGTAAAATGTGCCAAGGAAGCTGCCAAAACAGCGTTTGAGACATTGTGATGACCCGGCATGTGCAAGGCGGTTTGCACGGACTCCCCAGCAAGGTGAAGGGTGAAGTGGAAGGCGCCGTTTTTAGGCTGGATATCACTTGCCCAAGCATGGCTTCCGGCAGTGCCTATGGCGGTGGTGTTTTCCAGTCCGGACGGGGTGAAAACGGCAGCTGAGACTTGGTCCCTAAACGCAGTGAAAGCCTCCGCTAAGGCATCTTCATGCCCGTAAATATCTAAGTGATCAGCATCGATAGTCGTGATGCCCGCCGCTTCAGGGTGCAAGTGCAAGAAGGAGCGGTCGAATTCGTCAGCCTCCACCACGACCCAAGGGCCATTACCTAACCTGTAATTTGTTTTGCTGCCGGACATGATGCCTCCAATAAAGGCCGTGGGGTCTTGGCCGGCTTCCGTGAGGATGTGGGTGAGTAGTGCGGAGGTACTGGTTTTTCCATGGGTTCCTGCCACTGCCAAACAGCGCTTTTCATTGGTAATTCCTGCCAATGCTTCCGCGCGTTTGATGGGCGCGAAGGGGCCGAAGAAGGATATCCAAGCATTGGTCTTTGGGATGGCCGGTGTGAAGACTACCGTGGTCTCCTCTGGTGCCCATCCCGGGTAGCTTTGGATGTTTTCATCGTAGGTAATGATGGCGCCTTCGGATTCCAATAAGGAGGTAAGTTCCGTTCGTACCTTATCATAGCCGAAAACAGGTTTGCCTTGGCGCAAGCAATGGCGCGCAATGGCGCTCATGCCTATACCGCCAATGCCAATGAAGACCATATGTGAGTTCAGGGTCGTCATTTCATCAAAGCTGCGATGTGGTCCACAATATCTTCCGTGGCCCGGGGTAGGGCCAATTTTTGGATGTTCTCACCCAGCCTGTCCCGGCGCGCTTTATTTTTTGCCAATTCCGCCAATTCTACTTCAAATCGCTGCGTTAGTTCTCTTTCAGGGATCAAAACCGCCGCCCCCTTGTCGCTCAAAGCCCGCGCATTGTGAGTCTGATGGTCTTCGGCCACATTTGGGCTCGGAATTAAAACACTGGCCTTGCCCACCAAGCACAACTCGCTCAAAGTACCGGCTCCGGCACGGCTCACAATAGCATCTGCGGCTGCATATGCCGTGGCCATATCGTCTATGAAAGCCTGAATATGGGTTTGTGCTGTGGCCATGGGCGCGTATTCCTCTTCATAGAGCTTGCCGCATTGCCAAAGGATTTGCCAGCCCTGCGCGTTGAGTGCCGCCATGCTGGCCGCCATTTGAACGTTCATGGCGCGTGCCCCGAGGCTGCCTCCTAAGACCAGAAGTACTTTTTTTCGAGCATCGAAGCCAAGCGCTTTTTTGCTCTCAGCGGCATCCGGAAGGGCATTGGTAAAGGCCTTGCGAATAGGGTTTCCGGTCAGGCGCACTTTTCCGGCAGGGAAGAAGCGCTCTGCATTTTTGTAGGCCGTGCACACCAATGATGCTTTGGCACCTAGACGAATATTGGTGATGCCCGCGTAGGAATTTTGCTCTTGCACTAAGGTCGGAATGCCCATGCGTTGTGCCATGAACAATGCAGGTCCGCTGGCATAACCACCGGTTCCGATGACCACGCTAGGTTGTAGTTTTCTAATGATGGATCGGCAGCGCAACAGGGCATAAAAGAGCTTGAAAGGCACGTTCCAGCTCTTCCAAGGTTTTTGTCGATTGATTCCGGCAATAGGTACTCCTAGGATGGGGAAGCCTGCTGCGGCAACTCGGTCCATTTCCATTTTGCCGCTGGCGCCAATAAATTGGATTTTGGCGTCCGGATAGCGTTGCTGCAGTTCCCAGGCTATGCTCAGGGCCGGGAAGATGTGTCCCCCGGTTCCGCCGCCGCTTATGATAAAGGTCTTGCTCATGCGTTCAAGGGAGTTATGGGTTCATTTTCTTCCAATTCTTGGGCATTCTCGCCCACGATTTTTTCCACATCAGTATGGCTCACACTCAAGATGATGCCCAAGGCGATGCAGGTCATCCAGATGGAGGAACCTCCGGCGCTTAAAAACGGTAGAGTTTGGCCGGTCACCGGCATTAAATTCGTAGCAACACTCATGTTGACCAGGGTCTGAAGTATCATGCCCGAGGCTGCGGCAAGGACGAGTAATGTCCCAAATTTGGTATGTGCTTTTCTCGCAATGCGCACCATCCTTCGGAACAGTGCGGCGTAAATTAAAATGATGGCACTGGCACCAAAGAGGCCGTATTCCTCGGTGATGATGGCGAATACAAAATCGCTATTGCTTTGTGGAAGGAAGTTCTTTTGGACGCTCTTGCCAGGGCCCTTTCCGAAAATTTGTCCTTCAGCAATGGCCATCTTGGCTAAATCTGTTTGGTAGGAGGCATCATCGTCCACATCGTCACTCACGAAATTCACAATACGTGCCTTCCAAGTACTCACGCGGTTGGAGATGTTTGGGAAGGCCAGTACGATGAGAATGAACAGGGTCAATCCTGCCACGGCAATGCCCATAATCTTGCCCAAATTTTTCAGCGGCACTCCGGCCACAAACATCAGGATGAAGGTCATTAAGAAGATGATCGCGGTGGTCGAGAAGTCAGCAGGCAGGATGAAAATCAATGTCGCTGCGATGGCGCCGAGCGGCCAGTACAAGCTTTTGAAGGGTTCCAGATCGCGCGGCTTTGAGAACCATCGGGCCAACCAAACGAGCAACGCCAACGAAGCAAAAGCGGACGTTTGGAAGGTAAAGCCAAGCACGGGAATGCGTACCCAGCGGGAGGCATTGGCCCCACCCATCTCCGTGCCTTGTGCGAGTGTCACAATGAGCATGAGAATCGCAAAGGGGAGGATGGCGACTGAGAGCTTGCCTATGATTCTAAAGTTTAATCGGTGCACGGCATACATCAAAACGCCGCCCAGCACGAGGTGGATCAAATGCTTGGTCAAAAATTTGAACGTATTGCCCCCGCCAAATTTGTACGCCAGCGAACTGCTCGCGCTGTAAATAGGCAAGAAACTGATCACCATCAACAGGAGTATTAGCCCCCATAGAAAGCGGTCACCTTTGAGATATTTCTGCAAAACGCTCAACGCTACGGACAGATTATAGGTTGCGGATGGCGTTCTTGAATTGGCGGCCGCGGTCCTCGTAGTTCTCGAACAAATCGAAAGAGGCACAGCAAGGGCTCAACAAAACCACATCGCCTTTTTCTGCCAAGCGAGAAGCTTTGCGAACGGCTTTTTCCATGGAATCTGTGTCCACAATTTCAACAACGCCTTGGAAGGCTTCGATGATCTTGCTGTTGTCGGCACCGAGGGCGACGATGGCCTTAACCTTATGTTGTACCAAAGACATCAACTCGTTGTAGTCGTTGCCCTTATCTACCCCACCGACGATCCATACGACCGGTTTGTTCTGGCATTCGAGTGCGTAGTAGGTGGCGTTGACGTTGGTGGCCTTGCTGTCGTTGATGTATTCCACCCCGCTGATGTTCAGGACACTTTCCAATCGGTGCTCGAGTGCGTCGAATGAGGCCAATTTCGTGCGGATGGTTTCCTTGCGGATGTTCATCAAAGTGCTGCCTAGTCCTGCAGCCATGCTGTTGTACATGTTGTGCTTGCCCTGTAGGGCCAATTCTTCAATTGTCATTGCTTCGTTGTTTAGAGTTATTTCTATGGTGTTGTTCAATCCTTTTGCTTTGCGGAATTCACTTCCGTGTTCTTGAATGCCAAAGGCGATCATGTTCGGGAGTGTTCCTTTTTCGAGGTGCGGTGCGAGGTGTTCCATGGTGATGGGATCGTCGTCGCAGAAGAGGAAGAAGCCCTCTTTTTTCGTGTATTCGAGCATCTGCAACTTGCTTGCAGCGTATTCGTCTATGCTGTAATTGTAGCGGTCGAGGTGGTCCGGGGTGATGTTGGTCAGGATGCCAACGGTTGGGGAGAGGTGGCGTGCATCGTCTAATTGGAAACTGCTCACCTCTATTACGATCACCTCAGGATCTCCGGCATTGGCCTCCATGCGCTCCGCCAAAGCGCGACCCAAACTCAAGCCGATATTCCCCGCCAAAACGCAATCCTTCTCGCCACTGATGATGTGGTGGCAGAGGGTGGCTGTGGTGGTTTTGCCATTGCTTCCGGTCACGGCAACAATGGGCGCCGCTGAGTACAGCGTTGCCCAGTCCACTTCTCCCATCAACGCCACTCCGGCAGCCTTCACGGCTTGCACGACCGGGGTGGTGTGCTTGATTCCGGGACTCTTGATCACGCCGTCGGCGGCTAGGATGCGCTCCAGGGTATGGCCGCCTTCCTCGTATTCCACGCCCCACTGTTCAAGCAGTGCCTTGTCGGAAGCGCTCAAGCTGCCGTACTCGCTTAGGAAAGCGCGCACGCCAACACGGGCGGCCAGCTGCGCTGCGCCCATGCCGCTTTCGCCAGCACCAAGAATGGCAATATGTCCGTAGGTGTGGTTCAAGTGTTATCGAAGTTTGAGGGTGGCGATGGCAAAGACGGCGAGCATGATGCCCACGATCCAGAATCGGGTGACGATTTTGGTTTCGGGGTAGCCCTTCTTTTGGTAATGGTGGTGGAGCGGGCTCATCAAGAAGATGCGTCGGCCTTCACCGTATTTCTTTTTGGTGTATTTGAAGTAGCTCACTTGGAGGATGACACTAACATTCTCGGCGAGGAAAACCCCAGCGATGATGGGGAGTAGGAACTCTTTGCGCACGGCAAGGGCCAGCACGGCGATGATGGCGCCGATAGCGAGTGAGCCGGTATCTCCCATAAATACTTGGGCTGGGAAGCTGTTGTACCACAAGAAGCCGATGGCTGCCCCGATGAAGGCGGCGGTGAAGATCACGAGCTCACCGGTGTTTGGGATGTACATGATGTTGAGGTAGTTCGAAAAGACGATAGAACCGCTGACATAGGCGAGCACGAGCAGGGCAACGCCGGCGATGGCGGAGGTCCCGGTGGCGAGGCCGTCCAATCCGTCGGTGAGGTTGGCGCCATTAGATACGGCGGTGATGATGAAAATCACTGCGAGTATGTAGATGAGCCAGGTCCAATTCGCCCCAGATTCTCCCATCCAACGGGTGAAGATCTCGTAATCGAACTCATTGTCCTTCAAGAACGGCAAGGTGGTTTTGGTGCTCTTGACCGGGTCGCTGTACGACGGGAGTTCCGGCGCTGCCTCCCAAGCTTCCACCTGCACGGTCGGCACTTTTTCTTTGATGGTCACCTCCGGGTGGAAGTAGAGCGTGCTGCCCACGATCACTCCAAGGCCGATCTGTCCGATGACCTTGAAGATGCCGCGCAATCCTTTCTTGTCTTTTTTGAAGACTTTGATGTAATCGTCAAGGAATCCGATGGCGCCCATCCAAAGTGTGGAAATGAGCATGAGGATGATGTAGATGTTGTCCAATTTTGCCCAGAGCAAGGTGGGCACTACGATGGCCAAGAGGATGATGACCCCGCCCATGGTTGGTGTGCCGGCTTTTTGGTTTTGCCCTTCGAGTCCGAGGTCACGTACGGTTTCGCCTATTTGTAGACGGCTTAATCGGTCAATCAAACGCTTTCCAAAGAGCATGGAAATGATCAAGGACGTGATGATGGCCATGGCCGCGCGGAAGGTGATGTACTGGAATACACCCGCTCCCGGGATATCATAGGCACTGTCCAAATATTCAAATAGGTAGTACAACATGGTTATGCGTTTAAGTAGTGATTGACTTGTTCTACATCGTCGAAGTGATGGCGCTGGCCATGTACTTCTTGGTATTTTTCATGGCCCTTGCCGGCGATGAGGACGATATCTCCCTCCTTCGCGAGCATTAAGGCGCTCTTGATGGCTTGCTCACGGTCGAGGATGACCAATACCTTGGATTTGAGGTCTGCACTTACGCCGGCCATCATGTCGTCGAGGATGGCTTGCGGCTCTTCTTTGCGGGGGTTGTCGCTGGTGAATACGGCTTTGTTGCTTTTGCTCGCGGCGATTTGTGCCATTTGCGGGCGCTTTCCTTTGTCTCGGTTGCCGCCACAGCCCACGACAGTGATGATATGGCCGCCGCCTTTGAGTTTGTCGATGGTATTCAGGACGTTTTCCAAGGCATCCGGGGTGTGCGCATAGTCGACAATGGCAGTGATGCCTTTGCCTTGAATGGTTTGGAATCTGCCCTCCACCGGTTTGAGCATGCTCATGGCGGTGAGGAGTTGCAAGGGATCTTTGCCCAATTCTATGCCGACGGCATAAATCGCACAGAGGTTGTAGGCGTTGAAATCACCCATGATTCGGGTCCAACATTCCTGGTCGTTGATGTGCAGGAGGGTGCCGTCGAATTGGCGCTCCATGATCTTCACCTTATAATCCGCAGGGTGCTTCAATGCGTAGCTGCGCACTTTGGCTTTGGTATCCTGCACCATCGTTTCCCCATGTTTTACGTCGTCGTTGAAGATGGCCACGGCAGAAGATTTTAGTCCGTCGAAGAGGATTTTCTTCGCGGCGATGTAGCCGTTCATGTCTCCGTGGTAATCCAAATGATCACGGGTGATGTTGGTGAAAACGGCAATATCAAAATCCACGTGGGCAGCACGATGTTGTACCAAGGCGTGGGAACTCACTTCCATAAAGCAGTATTTCACGCCTGCATCAACCATGGCGCGCATGTGGCCTTGGATGGCCAATGCATCTGGCGTGGTATGAGTGGCTGGAACGGTTTCTCGCCCCATTTTAACGTTGATGGTGCTGAGCAAGCCGCACTTTTCTCCTTCTAGCTCGGAGAGCAAGGTGTGCAATAGGGTAGCCACTGTGGTTTTGCCATTGGTCCCGGTAACGCCCACAACCTTGAGTTGCTCGCTAGGGTTGTCGAACCAATTTGCTGCGATGGCGCTAAGCGCAAAGGCGCTATCGTTGGTCTGGATGTAGTGGATGCCCTCGCGCGCGTGGGTCGGAATGTGCTCACAAACCACGGCAATCGCACCGCCGTCTAGGGCCGTTTCAATGTATTCGTGACCGTCGACTTGGGTGCCAGGGATGGCCACAAACAAGGCGTTTTTGGCCGATTTTCTACTGTCGTAACACACGGATTCGATGGCGATTTGTGTGTTGCCCACGATGTCCTTGATACGTACGCCGTACAATAAGTCTTTCAGTAGTTTCATTGCAGCCATAGGGTTACGGTGGAACATTGATTGAGTGCAGTGCCAAGGGCAGGTTCCTGCTTGATCACTTTGCCGTGGCCTTGTACTTTGACCTCGAGGCCTGCAGATTCCAAAATCTCCAATGCTTCTCTGAGGTCCAGTCCGCGTAGGTTGGGCAAATAATTCTTTTCCAGGGCCTCGTGCTGTCCGTTCAGGTCGTGCGGTTGTTGGGTAGCAAGGGCCAATTGTGCTCGCTCCACCACCTGCGGCGTGCGTGGCAATTGATGGTAGACCTCGTCTGCGATGGCCTTGAACACAGGGCCAGCTACGATATTTCCGTAATAGCCTTTGAGGTAGTTGGGCTTGCTGATCACTACGATACAGCTGTACCTCGGGTTATCGGCAGGGAAGTAGCCCGCGAACGAGCTTTGGTAGTCCTTTCCGCCTCTCCAGTAGTTGAGCTGGCAGGTTCCGGTCTTGCCGGCGATGGTTACTTTTTCATCATAGATGTTGGTTGCGGTTCCGCGACGGACGGCACCTTCGAGGAGAATTTGCAGCTTATCGATGGTCTCTGCACTACAGATGCCTCGCTTGATGATTTCTGTTTCGAAAGATTCTACCTCTCGGCCGTGGTCCATGATTTTCTCCACGACTTGGGGTTTGACCATATCGCCGTCATTGGCCACCGCATTATAGATGGTGAGCAGTTGCAGTGGCGTAAACTCTACCCCATAGCCGTAGGACATCCAAGGCAGGGAAAGTCCAGACCAGTTGTCGTCGCTAGGCTTTGGAATGGTCGGTGCGGTTTCACCTTTGATTTGTACTCCAGTGGTTTGATCGAATTTGCGTCTATAGAGGAAGTCCACGAAATCGCTTGGGTCCTCTTTGAAGGAACCTTCCACGAGTTTTACGATTCCCGTATTGGAGCTTAGCTCAAAAGCACGGCGGAGGTTGATTTTTCCATAGCCGCCCTTACGTGAGTCGCGCACATTCTTGCCGTAGACCGTGTAGATTCCATTTTCGGTATCGACGAGGGTGTTGGTATCTGCGGCGCCCGTTTCGAGTAGGGCCATGGTGCTCAAAAGCTTCATGGTGGAGCCTGGTTCGGTACGTTCCCAAACGGCGTAGTTGCGCAGTTCAGAGTAGGTGCTGTCCTTTGGATTGCGCCCAAGGTTAGCCATAGCCACGATGCGTCCCGTTTCAACTTCCATGACAACGGCACAGCCATGATCGGCCTCGTATTTGACCAATTGCTTCAGCAAACTGCGCTGTGCTACATCTTGAATGCGGGTGTCGATAGTGGTCACTAAATCGAATCCATCCACCGGCTCCACGGCTTGCGGGTCGTCCAGCGGTTTCCAATCGTCTCCAACGATTTTCTGCATTAATCGGTTCCCCGGCTTCCCTTTCAAATAGGCGCTGTAATATCCTTCCAGCCCTGCACTAGCCGCTTCGGTATCATAGCCGATGGTGCGCAGGGTGATATTGGTGGCCATTTGAATGCGCGTTTGGTCCACGTGCACGATGATGCCGCCTTTGTACACTCCTCTTTCTAGGATGGGGTATTGGCGCATACGCTGGAGGTCACTGTAATTCAAGTCTTTGGCAAGAAGGACGTAGCGGTTTTTCTGATTGCGTTTGGTGCGCAAGTAATTCTCCCATTCGGAAGCATTGCGGGTAGGATTGAGTTTGGCCAATTGTGCCGCCAGCGCCCCAACTTCTTCTTGGAACACAATTTCGTCCACGGTAATGGGGTCGAAGTGTACCGTATACACCGGTTTGGTGGTGGCCAGGGTTTTGCCGTCGCTGCTGTAGATGTCCCCCCGCTTGGCAGGGATTTCACGACGCTCGATCAATCGTTCTTGGCTGATTTCGCGCAGTTCCGGACCCATGATGAGGGAAACATAAAACAATCTGCCCGCGATGGCCACAAAGAGCACATAGATCACGGCGCTGATCCAAGTGATTTTGCTTTTAATATGTTTTAATTCGGTACTCATTCTACGACGACGATTTTTTCAGGACGCTCCTCCGGGCTTTGCAACCCAAGGGCTTGTGCTTTGCGCATGACGCGGCTTTCCAAGGATAGCTTGGTCAGTTTTTCGCGCGTTTCAGTATGTTCTGCCTCGAGGCTTTGGCGTGTTTTGCTGAGGTTGTCGATCTCGTGAACCTTTTGGTCCGCGCGGTGGCTGGTATAGATGGCGATCAAGGCCAAGAAGCTCAACCAAGCGGCAAAGGGCAGCATGCGCATGAGGCCCTCGTCCCCAAGGGTGAGGCGGGCTTTTAATCCTGCTATGGCATTACTCACTTTAGACATCTTTGCTCCAGGTTACTTCGAGTCGTTCCGCAATGCGCAGCTTGGCGCTGGTTGCTCGAGGGTTTCTTGCATTTTCCTCCGCAGTGGCCAAAACGGGCTTGCGGGTGATGGCTTTGTACGGGACGTGTTTGACCCCGTAGAAATCGCTTTCGGTTTGTCCTTCTGCCTTGCCTTCTCGGATGAAGTTTTTGACTATGCGGTCCTCCAAGCTGTGGTAGCTCATGATGACTAGGCGGCCGCCAGGCTTGAGCACGTCGGTAGCGCCGTAAAGCATTTCCTCGAGGACCTCGAGTTCTTGGTTTACCTCCATGCGAAGACCTTGGAAGACTTGGGAGAGGTATTTGTGCCACTGGCCTCTTGGGGCGAGGGGTTCGACCAATTCCCTCAGCTCTGTGGTGGTAGTCAAAGGAGCCGTCGCTCTTGACATCAAGATGGCGTTGACCAGCGGACGCAAACTTTTGAGGTCGGTGTGTTTGCGGAAGAGGTCGTACAAGGCTTGTTCTTCGTAGGTGGCCAATACGTCGGCAGCGGAAATCCCAGTGTTGGGGTTCATGCGCATATCTAGTGGGCCGTCGAATCTGATGGAGAATCCGCGCTCGCCTTCATCGAACTGGTGAGAGCTGACGCCGAGGTCGGCCAAGATGCCGTCCACGTGTTTGGCGCCGTGCAGGCGAAGGTGGTTTTTGATGTAGCGGAAGTTCGCGGCGATGAACACCAAGTTTGGATGCTCCGGCAGGTTGTGCTTGGCATCGGGGTCTTGATCAAAGGCGTAGAGCTTGCCGGTCGTGAGCTGGTCCAAGATGGCCTTGCTATGACCGCCGCCGCCAAAGGTCACATCAACGTACGACCCAGTTGGATCGATGTTGAGGCCCTCAAGACATTCTGCTAAGAGAACTGGATCATGGTAGCTCATTCTGACTTGGATTTATTCCGCCCATTACTTCTTCGGCGAGCAATCCAAAGTCATCGCTATCCATGTTCACGGCATTTTCATAGGCTTGCTTGTCCCAAATCTCTACAATGCCGTTGTGTGCACTAAGCACTATTTCGCGGCTGAGGTTGGCAAAAGCTTTGAGATCGGGGCTAATCCCTATACGGGTGGCCCCATCAAGCTCAACAAGTTTTACTCCTGCGGTGAATAGTCGAATGAAATCGTTGTGCTTCTTAACGAAGCGATTCAAGGTATTGACCTTGTTCATGACCCCATTCCACTCTTGCATTGGATACAATTCCAAACACTGGCTAAATACACTTCTCTTCAACACGAAAGCGTCGTCCATCGCCGGCGCTAGCTGCTTTTTAAGCGCTGCCGGGAGGCTGATGCGACCCTTCGCATCCATCTTGCATTCGTGTACTCCGATTAGGTTTAACATGTGTTTAGACTGCTCTCTTACAAAAGTAGAATTATCATCCCACGATTTCCCACAAACGTACACATTGTGGATAACTTTTGCCACCTATTTGATGTAAAATTGCTCTAGGCCTTATTTCAAGCGGTGGGAAGAAGTGGGAGAAGGTGAAAATTGGGTGTGAATAAGATTGTGAATAGCTGTGGGTCCAATTGGCCCAAGAAAATGGCCTAACTTTGCGCCAATACTAGAACAGATGAAGATTAACACTGCCGAATTCATGAAATCCTCCGCGCGCATTAGTGAATGCCCGGACCCCATCAAAAATGAATTTGCCTTCATCGGTAGATCGAACGTTGGGAAGAGCTCTTTGATCAATATGTTGGTGCAGCGTAAGGACCTGGCAAAGACTTCAGGTCGCCCCGGTAAAACGCAACTCATCAACCATTTTGAGATTAACGAGCTGTGGTACTTGGTTGACTTACCAGGCTATGGCTATGCGAAGACCTCAAAAACTAAGCGCGCAGAATTCCAAAAGATGATCACGAACTACATCAAGAACC
>CALDGA010000013.1 GCA_937942085.1 uncultured Flavobacteriales bacterium | reverse complement strand
CGAGGTAATGAGAGGTGTTTGTTTGACATTGTGCGTGGTGACTCCAAGTGCGCGGTCATTGTTTCTGCACTTGATGTGGTGATGCATGCGTTGCGCGGCGGAGACACTTATCTGTTGAATTATACGGTGAATTTATTCTTGATCAATGATTGTGGCGATTCAACGTTAGTGACGCATAGTCTTACTGAGGCTGGTATTGTAGATGCGGAGCGTCGTGCGAGTATTTATCCGAACCCCACCCAAGGTGAACTTAATGTTGTCTTTGATCAGCCGGTGGTGGGAACCTTGTATTATTATGCCGCTACGGGTGCCTTGTTGGGTCAAATGGAGGTGAAACACGAAAGTTCACTTATACTTGATCTAACTTCTTGGCCGAGCGGCACCTCTTGGTTGCGTTGGCAAGGAGAGGAAGGACATTGGAATCAAAGTATCGTGAAGCCGTAATCCGTACGAGTCGGTGCTTATATTTGTGGTCTATCACTCTTTTGGGTAGCCCCCACGAATATGAAACAATTGACCAAAATCTTAGTCGCTAACCGAGGTGAGATTGCCTTGCGTGTGATGCGTAGTGCCCGTGAAATGGGCATTAAAACAGTAGCCGTTTATTCTGAAGTTGACCGTCGCGCGCCGCATGTATTGTTTGCGGATGAAGCAGTTTGCGTGGGTCCAGCACCGTCATCGGAGAGTTATTTGCGAGGTTCGGAGATTGTGCGCGTTGCAAAGGAATTGGGCGTAGATGGTATTCATCCCGGATATGGTTTCTTGAGTGAAAATGCGGCTTTTGCGGCTGAGGTAGAGGCTGCAGGTATAACCTTTATTGGTCCGCGCACACATGCCATTGAGATCATGGGCGATAAGCTCAGTGCAAAGGATGCGGTCAAGGATTTTGAGGTGCCGTTGGTGCCCGGTTCGGAAGGCGAGGTGCAAGATGTACAAGAAGCGTTGGCCATTGCCGAGTCCATAGGCTTCCCAGTGATGATTAAGGCCAGTGCCGGTGGTGGTGGTAAGGGAATGCGTATCGTACACGAGGCAGCCGAATTTGAGTCGCAAATGAAGCGTGCTATTAGTGAGGCCACCAATAGCTTCGGCAATGGAGCGGTCTTCGTTGAGAAATATATTCAGAACCCACGCCATATTGAAATTCAGGTCTTGGCGGATGAGCACGGCAATGTGGTGCATTTGTTTGAGCGAGAATGTTCCATTCAACGCCGCCACCAAAAGGTCATTGAGGAAGCTCCATCGGTCGTGTTGACTCCTGAATTGCGAGAGGCCATGGGAACAGCGGCAGTGAATGTGGCTAAGGCCTGTGATTACCGCGGTGCGGGAACTGTAGAGTTTATTTTCGAGCCGGGTGGAACCTTCTACTTCTTGGAGATGAACACACGATTGCAGGTGGAGCACCCGGTGACGGAACAGATCACGGGTGTGGATCTAGTCAAGGCCCAAATCCGTGTGGCACAAGGTGAAAAACTCTGGTTTTCACAGGAAGATTTGAAGATACAAGGACATGCGCTGGAAGTGCGTGTTTATGCCGAGAATGCTGTGGAGAACTTCATGCCAGCCACAGGTGCGTTGCGTGAATACAAGCGGCCGCAGGGATTGGGTATTCGCGTGGATGACGGTCTTGAAGAAGGCATGGAGGTCAGTATTTATTACGATCCCATGATTGCGAAACTCATCACTTTTGGAGCGGATCGTACCGAAGCCATTGCCCGTATGAAGCGCGCCATCAGTGAATATAGAATTTCTGGGGTACAGACTACTTTGGATTTCGCGGATTACGTCATGGATCACGAGGCCTTCATCAGTGGGGATTTTGATACACATTTCGTCGAGAAATACTTTACGCCGGACGTGTTACAAGGCGATGATGCGGAAGTGGAATCCATTGGAGCTATGGCCTTGGTAAGTTTGTTGCAAGAGCAAAAGAGTCATCAAAAGATTCAAAAAAATGGAACGACCAGTCGCTGGAAGGCGAATCGTACTTAGTCTACTGCTATGGGCGATTGGGTGGAGCCTGCAAGCGCAGGTCGATACCTTATCTCGCGTGGAAGATGCCAGTAGTCCTTTGGTGGGCCAATTAGTTATTGACGGCGATACCATTCCTTGGACCGTATTGGACGAGATCTTGTTCGTTCCCGCGCCGACACTCAACGATTTTCAGGCGCGTCGACAATATTACATGTTGATGAAGAAGGTGAAGCGCGTGTACCCGTACGTGCGGGAGGCTGCGTTGCGTATGGACAGTGTGAATATGAAGCTCGAAGGGATAGAGGGACGGCGTAAACGCAAGAAGTACGTCAAGGAGTACCAAGATTTTTTGGAGGAACGCTTTGAGCCTGAGCTGCGTCGATTGACAAGAAGCGAGGGTCAGATCTTGAGCAAGCTCATCTACCGGGAGACGGGAACGAGTGTTTATGATATCATTAAAACCTATAGAAATGGGTTTTCAGCCCGATTCTGGTCGCTCACCGCTTGGTGGTACGACATCGATTTGAAAAAGCCTTACGATCCCGTCGAGGATGCAGAGGATAAGTTGATTGAGAATATTCTGGTGCGGAAGTTCATTGCGGGGGAATTGGTCCCAGCAAGAGAAGAGGAGCGAATCATGTATCAGGGTAAATAATCGCTGAGCGCATCAACTACGCGCTCATTTTCCTAAATTTCATTCGTGAAACTCGAACGCGCACTTTCAATTATCGGTTTGGACCGTCTGCCCAAGGATGAGGCGGAGCTCAATGCTGTGTACAGGGAGTTGGCCAAGAAGCTGCACCCGGATGCGGGCGGGAGTGAGGCTGCCTTTCAGGAATTAGGCGAAGCGGTAGAGTATCTCAAACGGGCGCTCCTGTTGTTGAACCAACGCGTTCAAACCAAAACACGCACGGAAGATGCCTTGGCGCGGAAGCGGGCCATTTTGCGGGAGCAAATGCTGCGGCGCAGGGCGGAAGAGGATAGATTGCGCAATCAGCAAGCTCAAAAGTGGACCATTGGACTTGTTGTTGTACTCGCGATAGTAGGCTTGTGGTTCATGGCCCAGCCGAAAATCAACCACTGGATGATCGAACGCAATAGGGTTGAGCGCATGGCCGAAGTCATCAGGTTGGACAACCAACGCACCTATACTATTGAGTGGACCTATAAGGGCAAGCGCTTCGAGAAGGATATCAATGGCCGATTCATTGATGGCTCCTGGATCGTTGGACCTGCGGGAATGCCCATGCTCCCGGGTGCGAAGTTTGTAGTGGCCTTCAACGCCGAAAATCCGAACTATTACGAGCTTCTTGATCAGTATATACATACGGAAACCGCCGAGATCTATTTTGCGATTACTAAGCAGACCTTGGCAAATTATATGGGTACCCTTGACGGAGATCCCGATGTGGTTTGCCTGTACTGGGCGCTGTTGGACGAATACGGCGTGGACGGTATTGCGCATTTGCATTTTAGGGAGTTGCCCATGCGGAAGAATTGGTCCCACAATGAACGCACCTTCAACGCCTTAGCCGAATCTCCGCGCTTCCAAGAATTGTATAGAAGTTGTCGATTGCCATAGCGGCAATGCCATCTTTATGCGGTATTTTTGTCCAATAACAAACGTTAATCCGCATCTATGAAGCCTTCTATAGCGAAAGGGACCAGAGATTTTTCAGCCGCTGAAGTACAGAAACGCCAACACATCATGAATGTGTTGCGCGAAGCGTTTGAATTGCGTGGTTTCGATCCTATTGAAACGCCGTCGTTCGAGAATCTCGACACTTTGACGGGGAAATATGGCGAGGAAGGGGATCGTTTGATTTTTAAAATCCTCCGCTCCGGAGATTTTACTTCAAAAATTGACGACGGAGCTTGGGCAGGTAAAGACCCTAAAACACTAGGCGCCAAGGTGGCGGATAAGGCCTTGCGTTACGATTTGACAGTGCCTTTTGCGCGTTACGTGGTGCAGCACCAAAACGAGATTGCCTTTCCGTTCAAGCGCTACCAAATGCAGCCGGTATGGCGTGCCGACCGCCCACAAAAGGGGAGGTTCCGCGAGTTTTACCAGTGCGATGCCGATGTAGTAGGCTCTGATAGCCTGTGGCAAGAGGTAGAGCTCGTACACTTGTACGATGCGGCGTTCACAAAGCTGGGTTTGCCGACGACCATCAAAATCAACAACCGCAAAATATTGGCTGGAATGGCCGAGATTTTGGGGATCAAGGACCAATTCATTTCTTTCACCGTAGCCATCGATAAACTTGATAAAGTAGGTCCTCAAGGCGTGCTTGATGAGATGACAAATCAGGGCATTAGCAGTGAGGCGGTATTTCGTTTTGGGCAGTGGCTCGAAGCGGGGATGACCCTAGATGCGCTCAAGGAAGTCTTGGCGGAATCTGAAGAAGGTCAGCTCGGGTTGGAAGAATTGGAATTTATTTTAACTAACTCACAATCAGGCCTTCAATCGTCCAAGGTTGAATTTGATTTTACCCTAGCGCGCGGCTTGAATTACTACACGGGCACCATCTTCGAGGTGGCGGCGGAAGGCGTGGCCATCGGCAGTGTGGGCGGCGGCGGCCGTTATGCAGATTTGACAAGCATTTTCGGACTAAAGAACACCTCAGGGGTGGGCATCAGTTTTGGTTTAGACCGCATCTATTTATGTCTAGAAGAATTGGGCTTGTTCCCGACCGAGGTAAGTGCACGTCCTGCCATCCTGTTCGCAAATTTCGGGGAGGCAGAAGCGGTGTCGGCCTATCAATGGGTCACTAAGCTGGTGGGCCAAGGCGTTCGTGCGGAATTATATCCAGATGCTGCCAAGCTCAAGAAGCAGTTTGAATTTGCCGATAAAAAAGGCATTGTTCATATGGCCATGGTGGGCACGAATGAAATGGGCGCAGAAGCCATTCCTGTGAAGAATCTTAGTACGGGCGAGCAAGAAGTTATGAGCTTGGAGCAGATCGTTGCGCTGCTAGGCTAGTCCGGCAATTTTTTCCCATAGTTTAGGATCGTTGTGCTCTGGTTTCATGAGCACACTGCGTACGACCACAAGTTCATCTTGGTCCCACTCTATAGGCCATGGGCATTGAGATGGGGCCAATTTAAATAGCGCCAAATGCACCCCCGCCCGAGCCTGCTCCTCAAAAAAATCACGATTCTCCGCGCTCACTTGTGAGGCCTTCAACCCCTGTTTGCTGAACACACAGATGTCCAGTGCGGGGTCCATCACCCAAAATCCTTCGTCCTCCAAGAATTGGGTCAAGCCGCGTGCGGCGGCGAGGCTATGCTCCAAGCGCTGAGCGAACTCACCGCCCTTGTCCAAAGGGAATTTCTGTAATGTGGCCCACAGCGCCGCCGCTGCAGCACCCGGTCTGGAGCACTCCAAGGTAATCTCGCCCAAATGGAGCTGGTCCGAGGTGAAATATGTGTACGGGCTATCGTGCTTGTAAAACTTACCCTCTTTCGGATTCTTGAACAACACCGCACCACAACCATAGGGCTGCAGGCCGTGCTTGTGTGGATCAATAACCACCGAATCCGCCCGACCCAACGCTGCAAAGGCCGCCTCATCACTGGCCTCATTCAACGCACAGAGCTTGAAATACCCTCCGTACGCGGCATCGGCATGGACGCGGGCGCCATAGACTCCGGCCAACTCCAGAATATCGTGCAGCGGGTCAACGGCGCCCATACCCGTAGTCCCCATCGTAGCGACGATGGTGGCTGTGCGGCCTGCGGCCGCGAGTATTTTCAAGGCTTCCTCGAGCTCTCCGAGATCCATACGGCCATGCTCATCGGCGCCGATGGCGCCGAATTCCATCCCCAACACCTCACTCATGCGCTGATGCGTGTAGTGACTTTGGGCGGAGGCGAGGACCTTAGTGGTGGGCTGGTTTTGGCGGGCGACCCAGAGCGCCTCGAGGTTTGCGACGGTGCCGCCGGAGGTGAGGTGGCCCAAGGGTTGATTGTAGCCGATCATCGTCCCAAGGGCTTGTATACATTCAAGTTCGAGGGCAGAAGTTGCTCTGCCGCCGTCAAGGGCATGGTTGTTTGGATTGATGAAACTCGTCATCCAATGTGCCGCCTGGGCCAAATGGTGCGGCGGTTTGATCATCTGTCCGGCATATTCAGGCGCCGCATAAGGATAGTTGTCCTGCAACTTCTGCGCTAAGGCGTCCAAGATTTCCTGGTCGCGGGCATCGAGGTCTAACGAATCAAATTGTAATGTGGTGAGAAAGTTCCAATCCATGGTTGGAAATTACATCAATCCAGCCAAGTATTGACATATTCTCCATGCGGATCGTAGCGCTCCGCCTGGAAGGACGTATTGAACTTTCGGAATGGACGTGGATCATTGCCCACACCTGCGATGTAGAGCCAATTCCCGTAATTCGACGCTGGGTCATGATCGACCAACATGGCCTCAAACCATGCGGCCCCATAGCGCCAGTCCAGGTGCAGGTCGTGTACCAAATACGAAGCCACATTCTGACGACCTCTATTGCTCATGAACCCTGTCGCTGCCAATTCTCTCATGTTGGCATCCACCAACGGATCTCCCGTGGTGCCGTTTTTCCACATGTCGAAATGCTTGTTGCGGAAGTTCTTCTTTGGCTTGGCCGGTTGCAGTCCACCCTGCAAGAACAAATCGCGTCCATGCTTGCGCGCGACCCATTGAAAATACTCACGCCACAACAGCTCGAAGTACAGCCAATAGGTGCTCTCGTTGGAGGTGATTTGGTGCTCGAATCGCTTGATTTCCGCATCGATCTCTCTCGCTGAAATACATCCCAAAGCCAAGAACGCGGAGAACTTTGAGCTGAAATCCGTTCCCAGCATGCCGTTGCGCGTTTCCTTATAGGTAGTGATATGTTCTGTATCCCAGAGGTAGTGGTCTAATCGGTCCCAGGCGGCACTTACCCCGCCTTGAAAAGGATGGGCACTGCGCTCGTCCAAAGAAGCATGGGTCGTTGGCGTCCAAAGTGCGAATGAGACAGGACTAGGGGTGAGGGTAGGTTCGGGTAGCACCGCTGCCGGCTGCGAGTATTTTTCCAGTTTTTTGCGGAAGGGGGTGAAGGATTGGGGTAAATCGGCCAATTCAAAAGGCAATTCATGCTGCTCAAAAAGCGTGCGCTCCTCAAACCAATTCGTTTCAATGTTTCGCTCTGCCGCCCATTGATCTAAGACCAATTCTTCCATTTGCTCGTTGTATGCCGGCTCCGTCGGACCGACAATGGCATCCACCTCATACATGGCGGCCAATGCACAGAGGCGCTCCACGATGGTGCCTTCATTCTCGTCCACCAACAGGTTGCTGCCGTGTACTTCGATGAGTTGACTCAGGGAGGCCACGCTTTGCGCTACAAACGTTTGCTTGTGTTCGCCCCATGGGAAATTGCCGGTGGGGTGCTCCGCATTTTGGGTGGGGTACAAATAGACCGGAATGACCTGATCATAGTGCTGATAGGCGTGGTAGACCGGAAGATTATCGCTCAGTCTGAGGTTATTTCGGAACCAGAGGAGACAGGTTTTCATAGGAGGTTAGAGGTTTTCCAAATGATCGTGAATCCAACGTGCGCGCTCGCGAAGAGCGACTTTGTCGGCATCTTTCATCTTGTTTAATGTCCTATAAACCATTCCAATGCGTGGATTGTTCCCTAATTGGCCCTCTTTTCTTTCATAAAAATCCCAGTAGAGGGCATTGAACGGGCAACTGTTCTTCTCTGCACGGGTTTTTCGGTCGTACGGACAGTGCGCGCAGTAATCGCTCATCTTATGGATGTAGTTCGCGGAACTTACATAAGGTTTGGTCGCAATCCATCCCCCGTCCGCAAACTGACTCATACCCCGAGTATTGGTGATTTCAACCCATTGGAACGCATCGATATAAATGCCCAAGTACCATCGGTCGACCTCACTAGGGTCAATACCGGCCAAGAGCATAAAATTCCCGGTGATCATTAACCGCTGAATGTGGTGGGCATAGGCGTGGTCCAAGCTTTGGCCTATGCTCTGCTTCATACATTCCATCTTGGTCTTGCCTGTCCAAAACCAAGAGGGCAGCGGTGCGTTGTGGTTGAAATAGTTCAAATCCTCATAGTCCGGCATGGCCATCCAATAGGCTCCACGCATGAATTCACGCCAGCCCAAAATTTGACGGATGAATCCTTCCGCCGCATTAATGGATACTTCCTCGCGCTCATGGTAGGCGCGCTCGACTTCTTGGCATACCCAAAGCGGATCAATCATCTTCGTGTTCAGGGCAAAGGAGATCCGACTGTGGTACATGGCCCATTGATTGCGGGCCATGGCATCTTGAAAATCTCCAAAGAACGGCAGGTCGTGCTCGAGCCAATAGTGGAATATGTCCTTGGCTTGTTCTGGTGTGGTGGGCCAATAGAAATGCTTGGGGTTGCCCAGGGAGCCTATGGTAGGGATGTTCGCTTGTTGGATATCTTCTACAATGGCACTCACATCAGTATCGGGGAAGTATCGGGGCGGGATGCTGTGTCCCTTTGGAAGGGCTTTGCGGTTGCTCGCGTCGTAATTCCATTTGCCTCCTATGGGTTGGGCGCCTTGCATGAATATACCCGTGGATTTGCGCATTCTGCGGTAGAAGCTTTCCATGAGGAGGGTCTTTTTACCGGAGAATTGGACCTTAAAATCTTCAACATCTGCGATGAAATGCTCGCTGCTGCACACCTCGATTTGGAATCCATTTTCTCGCAAGCCGAGCAAATGCTCTTGCACTCTGTATTCGTCGGGTTGTTGAATTTCGATGCGTTGGGTGCCAAGTTCGGTGCACAGCTTTTGTAGGTTTTCCCCTAAGGATGGTAGAGTTTGGCCTATGCTGCCGTAATGCACCTTGTGACCTTGTGCCTGTAATGCGGATGCAAAAGCACGCATTCCTGCGAAAATTCCCACGACCTTCTGAATGTGGTGTGGGGCGTAGGTGGCCTCATCGTAGCATTCGAAAAAAGCATAGGTAATGTCTTCGGACTGTTCCGAGAACCAGGTGTGGTATCTGTTGAGTTGATCGCCTAGAATGAGCCGAATCATGGGGGAGGGTTTTAGGCATAACCGCTCGGGAAGTCGAAAGTTCAGGCAAAAAAAAGGAGCCAATTTCTTGGCTCCGTACCCCTAACCTAATTCAAAGTTGCCTTTGAATAGTTCTAATATAGAAAGATTTTACTTCCCGACTCGCTATCGGCCTAATTTGAGACACGAAAATTTCGAAATCGATAGAAATTAAGTGTAAATACTCATGTAATTGGACCCAAATCCGCCCAAATCCATTACAAGTAGATCTTGAAGCTTTCCATTACAGCGTCCAAACAACTTTGCCTGTCCAATGCGAAAGAATCCATGGGACAGGGCATTTGAAGTTCCAAAAACAGTCCGTTGCTTAGGGTATCGCGCAGCATCAGCTTATGTGCGATGATATATGGAAAGGGTTCCTGCTCGTAATACCCATAATTGACCAACCAATCTTCTAGGGTATCTTTTTTCAAGGTCTTCCAACTATCTCTTCGGGCAAACTGTAGGTTGATGAACTCTTGCGCTTGGGTTTGTTCTTTGACCGAAACGTAAGATCCCACGCGCTTAAAAGGGTGGACCTTGAGCAAAATACTCGCGGCGCTGTCGTCTGTGAATCGGGCTGCTTCGTAATAGTTGAAGTTTTGCTTGCCAAATTCTGGCATGCGCACTTGCCAGTCATAGCCTAACTGGAATGCGAAATCAATGTTCGGCATCGCGTAGTACTGCGCCTGCTCGAAGTTGAAGGTATACCGTGCGCTCAAGTCGCAGGATTTTTGTTCTGAGGAAGTTCCACAGCTTGCAAGGGCTGTGGCAAACAATATTGATTTTATCTTCGCATTCATAAGTTCATCTGCATGATTCTAGAAAGTATTCTTCATGAGCACTCGCAAGTCCCTTCAAAAGTAATGAAGGACCTCATTGCTGGCGGCACTTTTCTAGAATCAATTGCCAAAGCTCCCTACCATTGGGAAAGCTTTGCCGACCAAGCCCAAGCACAGCAGGGCTATTCCTCCGAAACAAGAGAGGTGGTTGCCAACGCATTCGAACGTCAAAATCCCAACCTCAGTGCTTGCGAAAAAGCGTCGTTGCAGGCGTTTCGCGATGGTGCGACGACCATTACCACCGGGCACCAGCTCATGGTATGTGGCGGAACGGTGTTTTTCGAAGCGAAGGTCTTAGGGGCGGTGGCCTTGGCGAGAGCGGCTTCAAAGGAATTGGGCAAGGAGGTAGTTCCTGTATTTTGGATGGCCAGTGAAGATCATGATTTTGAGGAGATTGCCTCTTTCCGAATAGGCGAACACCAATTCACTTGGAAGCAGCCAGATGCAAAAGGTCCAGTGGGGTATTTGCCTACCCAAGATTTAGCCGACCAATTATCCTCATGGCTCGAACAAGTGCCGCTGAACGAAGCGCAGAAAAAATTGGTCCAACCTAGACTTAAAGCGTATCGTGAGGGTAAAAATCTCGCAGAAGCAACGCGCCAATGGGTGCGGCAGTGGGCCGAAGGATTGGGGCTCCTCGTCTTGGACGGTCAGGATATGGCGCTCAAAGGCCAAGCTGCTCCACTTTGGGACGCCGAGATGGGCGGTCAGTACTCCACGCTCATTCAAGCACAGACCGACGCCCTTGTTGCACAAGGGTATAAGGCACAGGTATTTCCTCGTGAGATCAACCTATTCGATTTGCGCGATGGTGATCGTCAACGCTTCGAACAGCCCGACCCGGAGTGTCCATATTTCTACGTTAGTCCAAATGCCTTAATGCGTCCACTGTACCAGGAGTGGTTGTTGCCCAATCTGGCCTATGTCGGAGGGGGTGGAGAGTTGGCCTATTGGTTGCAACTGGGCAGTGCGTTTGAACATTCAGGTCGTCCCATGCCTTTGCTGTACTTGCGCAATAGCGTACTGGTCCAAGATTCCAAGCTCACTAAAAACTTGAAGAAATTGGGCATTACTCTGTCCGATGTACTCGCCTCAAATGCCGAAAAACTAAAAGGGGAGTTATTGGGTAAAAACACGGTCTTACAGGCCGAAGGAGAGTCGTTCCAAGCCCCGTTGATGGAAGCTATTGACCAATGGAATGCGTCCCTTGTGGAGCGTTATCCTGAGTTGCAACCGCACGCGGCGGCGTTGAAGGTGAAGATGGAAAAATTGGCCCAACGTACTTCAGAAACTAGGTACCGCACACAGAAACGTCGTCATGAAGAGCTCATGCGTAGCGTTGAAAGTGCGATCCATGCTGTTTACCCAGGGGGCGTATTTTGGGAGCGCCGTGCTTCGTATGCCGATTTGGTCGGAATTCTAGGCCAAGATCCGCGGGATGCCATGGTTGAAAACATGTCAACAATAAAGGCCGGAACCATAGTCATACAGCCGGATTTTTAGTGGTATTTTTGTGCCATGCAAGAAACCATTTTGATCCTCGATTTTGGCTCTCAGTACACGCAGTTGATTGCGCGTCGCGTGAGAGAACTCAACGTCTATTGTGAAATCCACCCCTTCAATAATCCACCCGCCCTCACAGAGGACATTAAAGGTGTGATTCTCAGTGGTTCTCCTTACAGCACATTGCAAGAAGATGCTCCTCAGTTTGATTTGAGTGATATCAAGGGTAAGCTGCCATTGCTCGGTGTGTGTTACGGTGCTCAATACATGGCACTTGTAGGCGGGGGGCAAGTTGCTCCTAGCGAAATCCGCGAGTACGGAAGAGCCAACCTAAGTGAGGTGGATGCCACATCGGATTTATTCCAAGGAGTGGGTGCCGGATCTCAGGTTTGGATGAGCCATGGGGATACCATCATGGAATTGCCCACAGATTTTGAAGTCATTGCCTCTACGCACGACGTTCGTGTAGCAGGATATAAAGTAAAGGACGAAGCAACCTACGGTATTCAGTTCCACCCTGAAGTGTACCACAGCACAGACGG
>CALDGA010000012.1 GCA_937942085.1 uncultured Flavobacteriales bacterium | reverse complement strand
ACAATTAAAGGCAAGTCTGGTGCCCATAGCGGCGGGGAAACACCCGTTCCCATTCCGAACACGGAAGTTAAGCCCGCCAGCGCCGATGATACTGGCTGCGCGAGCGGCCGGGAAAGTAGGTCGGTGCCAGGCTTGCCTTTTTCATTAAACCTCCTTGCGTTATTGCGTTTTGGCTTTAACTATTGGTAGGATGAGGCTCACACCAAACCTTGTTTGTGAGAGTGAGGTTTCCGACAAACCTTATTAACAGGCTCACCAGGAGGTTCGCCCTCCCAGACAGTTCGGACTCGCCTCCCAATATCTTTGGGAAAGTGAGGCTCACGCCGAACTTGCGTCTTTTCCATACAAGAAGGAAGTTCATTGAACACACAAAAGCATTGAACAAAAGAGGTTGAACGCCCCTCAACGCTGGTCAACAGCCAAAATGATGGTCGTGACTTTCTCTTTCGCACGCTGCATGACGGTGACGGAAATTGTTCTTTTCTCCTCCCTAACAACAAACACACCCAACTTGCCTGCTGGACTGTCATCACGGAAATAAACGCCTACGATTTTCTCCTTCTCTGTCCCTGCGTAATGTGTCCCACTTTTTACATTCGAAGGCGGCAAACTTATGGGCGCTCCCTTGACCATTTTTCCCCAATAAAACTCCCACACCTTCTCAAAGGCATCTGTGGTGGTGAATTTCGTCCAGACCAAAGGTGGTTGGTTTGTTCCTTCCACTCCCCGCTTTGCCTTTGGATACGCCCATTCAGCCAAAGGGTCTTGAGGTGCTCCAGAACGAACTTGATGCACTGTCATTGCCAGAACCGTCAATGTAACGCCCAGCATCACCGACTTTGCGACTTTCGCCATCATGACTGACACCCCCTTTCGTTTTGCTTGACAACTCTATCAAGGCCATCACTTTCAGGCTCAAAGAGCGAATCGCCAATTTGGTTTTTCGCGCTGGCTTTTTCTTTTTCGGCGGCTCAGGAGAGCCGCCCTCCAAGTGGCAGTTTAATGACCGTTGGAGACAAGTCCCAACGCTACCGAAAACGGTGGTAGCGTTGCCCCTTGTGGGCGACGGCAGTTGAAATCACCAAAATCATCGCATCATCGTCCCTTGTAGGCGACGGTATTAATCACTGCAATCGTTGCATCGTTGCCCCGATTAACCTTCCATCACTTCCCTCAACGCCATCCCTGAACGGTGACAAAAGGCGAATAACCGTTTGCCAAAAGCCAAACCCCTTGCTGAAATATTCCCAAATCAAAGGCTTGAGCGTCGGGGAGATGAAAGCGCCGGAGTTGTATCACCATGAAAACGAGGGTAAAGACAATTAGCACCGCGATGAAGATGAGACTACTCCAGCGGTTTCGGATTAAAGTGATTGCAATCATTTTGATGAAGCACCTCCCATTCCACTCTGACAAGATTATTTCTGTGGATACCTAAACCGTGACTGCAGGGTTGCTTGCATTATTAGCACATCTATGTCTTCAACGATTCCAAGTGAGCTCACCCAGAACTTAAGACCCATGTTTTTGAAAAGTCTGTAACGCTGGTAATCGTCCCTCACCACAAAGAATCTGGCGATGTCCATAGCGAAAGCGCTAAAGGAAATACGCCAGTTTCGGGTGCCTGGCCAACGAACGACCCCTACAACAATAGGTCGGTTTAATCCTTCAAACCAGAGGAGGAAGGGAATGGAGGCTTCATGGATCAAAAGGCTCCTGTTTTGCCTTTCAATTCTGACTATGCGTTGATGACTTAAAGCGGGTTTGAGGCATAGACGATAGATTCGCTCCACGACCTCTTTGGTTAATCCTAATTCCCGCTCCTTATCCAAACTTAGGGCGTAAATGGCGTCTATATCACCCTTCTGAAGGGCTTTGAGGAAACCAATCAAAGTCCGATAGGGCGCTTGCCATTGCCACCACCAAATCCCGATTACTATCATGCAAGTAGATACACAGCCTGTAACCCATTTAGCCTTACTCTTAAGCATTTTCGGTCACCTCATTAACTTAACCATACTGTTTAGGATTCGGCGATTTTCACAACAATAGTATTTCAATGAGCGAGTGGGATATATTGCTTTTGTAGAGTAAATTGACACTAAAAAGATTCACTTGGAGGGTGCTTTCCTGAAGCACCGATCGGCGGTTCATAAGAAGCACCCTCCAAAGAGAAATTTCCACGAACCACAATTGCGACTAAGAATGTAAGATGCTACTAACCAGTGTTATGGATTAGATTGCTCACAGAATTCCCGTCCTGTCCAATATACATGGCATATACATGGCAAACCCACCACTGATCCTCCGTTCGCCGTTGAAGTTCCCTTTGATATGGCGGGTGACAGGGTTCATAAGGAGGTTGAGGGTCTTTACACTGATAACGCTTCCAGTAATACCAACAACACCAAGAAGTTCCTTTGCTGTCCGTGCATTCATAGCAGTGATACCAAGGTCCGAGATATACATCCCTTTGGCGTGGAAAGACGCAACTCGTTGAGCCTAAAGGCAAACAACAACTACCTACAACAATAGAAACGGTGATCACGGTTAGCACCGTCGTAACGACAAACATCATTAGCCATGCGCGGCGTTTAATTACCCACATATTGTGCACCTCCTTGAGTTCGGGCGAGGAGTGCTCGTCCTAATTTGAGCGTATATTCAGATTGATAAAAACGACGCACCGAAAAATCTGGTAAACAAACACCGAACAGGAAAAGGTCATGCCATCTGTAAGGGTGAACGAAATAGTGGTGAGAATCGCAAAGTATTATTGGCCAATCTGGAACAAGTGAGACAATTTGCTCAAAAGAGAGGGGGAAAGTCTTAGCGGAGCCAAGGGAACCGAATACAGGACAAGCGTTGGGAGGTATACCGAACTCTATTAGGGTGGGATCTTCACCAGTGCAGTAATGCACCCAATAAGTCCAACTCCCGCTAGGGCATCCCCCTGGCCGTAGGGCGCAACTTGGGCAGATACCAATTTCCTTAGATTTCAGATACGATCTCAAGTGGTCCCAAGGGTGGACTGGAGGTAAACCCATCTCCCACCATGTTAGTAATCGTCCTTTCTCTGGCTCAACACCATCCCAATCGTCCCGATACATCCGAAAAGCGTGCCCAATTTGTGTCAAGTTGCTTATACATACTGTCTGCCTTGCCTTCTCCCTCGCAGGTGCCATCACTACCCAAACGATGCCAGCCAGCACCGCTATGATGGCACAAACAACTACCAACTCTATCAAGGTCAAACCTCTCAAGCGTGAAGGCATGTTGTCGTGAAAGCGTTTATGCATGTAGCCGTGTTTGGTTTCCATCACGAAGGTTAAATTTCGCCTCATGATTATTTCCCCTCCTTTGGAACGCATTCTCTAAGGCATATTGAGCGGCGATTTCTTGCGAATCAGTAAACTCCCCAATGATCCATACTCCCATCAACCATAGCGTAATCAATACAACACGAATTGCTACCTTCATAGTAAGCACCTCCCTTAATGTTTTGTCATTTAAACCACATGCGTTTTATAACTGCATTTTTATACCATT
>CALDGA010000011.1 GCA_937942085.1 uncultured Flavobacteriales bacterium | reverse complement strand
GAAATCACGGAGGGGTTGGGAGTTTTACCCAGACCTTAGGAAGGGCGCTGGTAAAATGTGGACATAAAGTGACCGTTGTTGGAGTTTATCCTCCAGAACGAGCAGGTGAGGAAAATGATAACGGAGTTCGTGTCGTCCGCCTGCCCCACAGCCTCATTAGGGGAACAGGGTTCCTTATCAACGGTATGCGCATCCGCCATGCCCTTACCCAAATCCATAAGAACTCGCCTATAGATGTGATTGAGGGACCAGAACTCAGCATGGCACTACTTCCTCGGGAATTTTTTGCCCCAAAAATAATTCGCATGAATGGAGGACACCATTTCTTTTCGGTCACCTTAGGGCAGAAACCTCGGTTTTGGCGAGGCTGGTTGGAACGAAGGTCTTTTGCACGAGCCAATGCCTTATGTGCTGTTAGTCGGTTCGTAGCAGAGACTACACGGAGATTGCTAAGGTTAGGGAACCAACCCATTGAAATTCTCCCTAATCCAGTGGATACAGAATTTTTCCGTCCTCGTCCTGATATTACGCCTGTGCCCGGACGCATTGTTTTTGTTGGAACCCTATGCGAGAAAAAAGGCATCCGTCAGTTAGTGCAGGCGATGCCTGAAATTGTTCGTCATGTTCCGCAAGCACACCTGATAGCCGTAGGACGGGATTGGCGGGATCCAAGGAATGGTTCGTCATACTTGGAAGTGCTTCAGCGAAACATTGCCCCAGAAGTCCGCGAACGCATCACCTTCACAGGACCTATCCTGAGAGAACAATTGCCTGATTTACTGGCTACAGCGGAGGTATGTGTATATCCTTCACATATGGAAGCACTGCCCGTTGCTTGGTTAGAAGGCATGGCGATGGGGAAACCCATTGTCGCCAGTAAAACGGGCCCAGGCCCTGAAGTTGTTGAGGATATGAAGTCTGGATTGCTGTGCGATCCTTACGATCCCGACTCAATTGCCGAAAAGGTGATAACGATACTTCATGATCCGGATTTGCGTCAATACCTCGGACAGAATGCGCGTCTTCGGGCAGTGGAGCACTTTTCTGTGCAGGTTCTGGTGAATCGTAATGTGGCATTTTACAGACGGTGTCTGCAGTAAAGTTCGAAGGTTATTGATTATCTCCCATGTGACTCACTATCGTTACATGGACAGTCTCTATGCTTACGGTCCTTATGCTCGCGAGATTGACATCTGGGCTGACTTGTTTCCCCAAGTTTTAATTGCAGCTCCATGTCGGAGTGAACGACCGCCGGAAGACGCACTACCTTTTACCCGTCCAAACATTAAAATTTTGCCTCAATTTGAGACAGGTGGAACGGCGTTTAAGGCAAAAGTCTACCAGTTGATGATGCTACCAATTTTATTGGCATCGCTGAGTCGCGCGATGTGGAAAACTGATGCTGTCCACGTTCGCTGCCCTGGGAACTTAGGACTTCTGGGAGCGCTTCTCGCTCCCCTCTTCTCCCGTTATCGCATCGCTAAATATGCTGGGCAGTGGAATGGTTATCCCGGCGAACCTTGGACGGTGCGTTTGCAACGGGCTATTCTTAGGTCGCGTTGGTGGGGTGCACCAGTGATAGTGTATGGTCAATGGCCTAATCAGCCAAAGCATGTGATCCCATTCTTTACATCAGTAATGACCGAAGAGCAGATGTCTCGCGCACGCACAGTCGCAGCGCGCAAGACCCTTTCAAATCCACCACATCTACTCTATGTGGGAAGGCTCTCAGCAAGCAAGCGTGTAGATGTATTGCTGCATGCATTACACCAGTTATACCAAGATGGGCAGGTTTTTCAACTCACTATTGTCGGCGATGGTCCTGAGCGTGCACGCTTGGAGAAACTGGCACATGTATTGGCCCTCGGTGGGCGGGTAACATTTGCTGGTGCTGTGCCTTTTGAGAAAGTGCTGGATTTCTATGAACGGGCTCACATCTTAGTTTTGGTCTCTGAAACTGAGGGTTGGCCAAAGGCTATTGTTGAAGGGATGGCTTTTGGGTTAGTTTGCATCGGTTCTAATCGGGGTCTGGTGCCCTCGCTATTGGGCGACGGTAGGGGCTTAACCGTCCCTGTAGGAGATGTAGAGGGATTAGTCTCGGCATTGAAACAGGTTATCAAAGAGCCTGCTCTGTTCCATTCCATGTCACGAACAGCTGCTGCATGGGCTCAACAATTCACCTTGGAGAGCCTGCGAGAGGCTCTTCGCGAAGTTATGGAAAAATGGTGGGGTGTCCCGATTGGAAGGGGCATTGGGTGATGGGAGATTGTAAACGATCGCAATCAATAGGTATCATGCACTTGATTGATACCTTAGAACTGGGTGGTGCTGAGCGGGTAGCGGTCAATTTAGTTAACCACCTTCCCCGTGAGATTTATCGCTTACACCTCTGCACCACGCGCCGCGAGGGACCTTTGACCAAGGAAGTCAGCCCAGATGTTGGTCGCTTAGCACTAAACCGGCGATGCGCCATTGATATAAAGGCAATGCAACGATTGGTCCGATACATCCAAAACCATCATATTCGCTTATTGCATGCTCATAGCACTTCACTCTTCATTGCTGTAGTGGTGAGCCTGTTCCCGCCTTTCCCCAAAGTAGTGTGGCATGATCATTACGGACTCTATGCTGTCAAAAAGCGACCTATTTTTCTCTATTGGCTCTTAACACGCCGTGTAGATGCAGTAATCGCCGTTAGCCAACCGCTGGCAGAGTGGTCTCAGCATGCATTGCGTGTGCCCTCACATCGCGTTTGGTATATACCCAATTTCGTAGAGGTCCCTCCACCAAACAGGCGTATCCCAACGCTTCCAGGGAAGGCGGGACGAAGAATCGTATGCGTAGCAAACTTGAGACCCCAGAAAGACCATCTGACTCTTGTGAAGGCATTGGCTTTGGTAGTCCAACACATGCCAGATGCTCATCTTTTACTCGTCGGAAAGCGTGTGGATGAGGGTTACGCCCAACAAGTGAAAACTTTGATTCAGCAACTTCACTTGGAACGCAACATTTCTTGGCTGGGCGAAAGGGACAATGTATTTGATATCCTTCGTGCCTGCGATATAGGAGTGCTGAGTTCCTCCTCTGAGGGATTGCCGTTGGCTTTGTTGGAATATGGAATGGTAGGTCTTCCTGCTGTTGCAACTCGAGTCGGACAGTGCGCAGAGGTTCTTGATGACGGACGAGTAGGTTATTTGGTTCCTCCGAATTCACCTTATGAACTTGCGCAGGCTATTTTAAAACTCCTTCAATCGCCGGATCAGCGAACAGAGATGGGTCGTAAGTTTAAAGACTATGTGCAGCGAACTTACAGTGTTCATGCCGTCGTGAAGCAAGTGTGCCAGGTGTATGAAGAGGTCCTCAAGGAGGCTTTAACATGAACAGGGTGATTGCTCCGACTGTAAGGGTTGTTTGGCAGGAAAGGGAGGACGCTGTTGCGTTAGAGCGTCCAAACGCTGTGCTTTTTTTCCTTCTCATCCATGTTCCCGTCGCCCTCTTGATGCATCACATGTCCAACCTTGCCACACTTCACGCTATAGCGACCCTAATAGTCGGTTTGGCATGGGCGGCGTCTAAACGGAAAACTATGCAAGATGTCGCTTGTGTGGGCGCATACGTTATGGGAGCAGAAGTCCTCTGGAGAATGACGGGAGCGAAAATCTTTTGGGAATACGGAAAATACGCTACGGCTGCAGTCTTCCTTGTAGCCTTGCTTTCACGAAAACGGACGAATAAGCCGGCTTTGGCGTTCATTTACTTCCTGCTCCTGCTCCCCTCTGCAGTTTTTACCATCACCAGTCTGCCTTTGAATTGGGCTCGGATGGAAATCAGTTTTAATTTGTCTGGACCTTTCTTGTTGATGGTCTGTTCATGGTTCTTCGCTAACCTTGAACTGACGAGGGAAGACATCCATCGTCTTTGGCGAACTGCACTTGGACCAATAGTGGGCATCGCTTCTATTGCTCTTTATTCCACCCTAACGGCTTCAGAGATTCACTTTACAGATGAATCAAACTTTGTCACCAGCGGCGGTTTTGGTCCCAATCAAGTCGCTTCGGCTTTGGGCTTAGGGGCATTGTTTTCTCTTCTCTACATACTGACCGAAGAAAAGCACAGGCACCTCAAGGCGATAATGTTTGCCCTGATGCTCTTTTTAGCATCACAAAGTGCACTGACTTTCTCACGAGGAGGATTGTGGATAGCC
>CALDGA010000010.1 GCA_937942085.1 uncultured Flavobacteriales bacterium | reverse complement strand
AAAGGTTGTTAATCTTTTAAGACACCTAATTCTTTTCCCACTTTGGTGAACGATTCAATCGCATGGTCCAAATGGGCTTGGGTATGTGCAGCACTCAGCTGAACGCGAATGCGGGCTTGACCTTTGGGTACCACCGGGTAGAAGAACCCGATGACATAAATGCCCTCATCGAGCAGCTTGTCCGCGAATTTTTGGCTCAAGGCCGCGTCGTACAACATTATAGGAACGATTGCGCTGTCGCCGTCTTTAAAATCAAAGCCCGCTTCAGCCACTCCTTTTTTGAAATAGTTGATGTTCCATTCTAATTGGTCCCTGAGTTCTGTCGTCTCACTGAGCAAGTTGAACACCTCGATGGAGGCTCCGACGATGGCGGGTGCGAGAGAGTTTGAGAATAAATACGGGCGCGATTTCTGGCGCAACATTTCAATAATTTCCTTACGGCCGGTGGTGAATCCACCCATGGCGCCACCGAGTGCTTTTCCTAGGGTTCCTGTGATGATATCTACACGGCCTAGGACGTTTTTTAGTTCTATGGTACCGCGGCCGGTTTTGCCAATGAAGCCTGTGGCGTGACACTCGTCGACCATGACCAAGGCATTGTATTGATCGGCCAAATCACAAATTTTGTCCAATTGCGCGACGTAACCGTCCATCGAAAACACACCGTCGGTGACGATAATTTTGAAGCGCGCACCCTCCGCAGCTTGTAATTGGGCTTCGAGGTCCGCCATGTCGTTGTTGGCATAGCGGTACCGTTGTGCCTTACACAAGCGCACCCCATCGATGATCGAGGCGTGGTTCAAGCTGTCCGAAATTATGGCATCTTCTACCGTGAGTAGTGGCTCGAACACTCCGCCATTCGCATCAAAGGCGGCCGCATACAGAATGGTATCCTCTGTATGCAAGAACTCGGCGATTTTGGCTTCCAATGTTTTGTGGATGTCCTGAGTACCGCAGATGAATCGCACCGAACTCATCCCAAATCCGTGGCTGTCCAGCGCCTTGTGCGCAGCCTCGAGTACGCGAGGATGAGAGCTCAAGCCCAGGTAGTTGTTGGCACAGAAGTTCAGTACTTCCTTACCTTCGGTGGTTTGAATGACCGCATCTTGCGGTGTGGTGATGATGCGCTCTCTTTTAAAGAGCCCTGCATCGTCGATTTCTTGCAGTTGTGTGCTGAGGTGGTCCTTTAATGCTCCGTACATAGTTTTATTTGTTCATGAACGATTGCTCGTTCGCCCATTCAATGCTTTCTTTTAAACAGGTGATTGCGTGGTCTGCGCTACATACATCTTGCTCGATGAAGTAATGCTGTAAGCCAGCAGTCTCTGCCATGGCGAATATCTCTTCCCAAGGCACAACGCCTTGCCCTACCGGTACCTGTGTAGCAGTATCCGCGGCGAAGTCCTTTACGTGCCATAACGGGAAACGGCCCGGATAGTTCTCCATCCAAGTCACTGGATTTTCTCCCGCGAAGGCAACCCAGTGTACATCCATTTCAAATACGACATTGTGACCTTCGAGGGATTCGAGGAGGTATTGGTATGCGGAAGGAGATTCTGGGTTTGTGGGATCGAGGGGAAGGAATTCAAACTCGTGGTTGTGCCAAGCAGCGACTTTTCCGTGTTTGGCAGCTTCTGCACCCAATAGTTTAAGATAATCTACCAAGTGTGCGTAGCCCTCGGCGTTTCTCCATGCTTCGCTCATCCAAGGGATGATGATCCAGTGTTGGTTCAATGCGGTAGCGGCTTCAATGAATTTTGTGATGGAGGCGGTATCAATTGGTCCAACTTCAGTTCCCTCGAGCTGCAATGGGGTGTAATGTCCCGATGGACTGCTTAGTTGAGCATCACTGAGGGTCGTATTGAAATCTGTAACAGGCATTCCTAGGAAAGTGTCATCGATATATCCGAAACTCTCCAATTTATTATAGCCCAATGCTTTGGTTTCTCTTAGAGTTGAAGCGATGGCTTCAGGGCCGGTCAGGGCCTCGCGTACAGTATATAATTGGTATCCTTTTTCGGCCACGGCTTCAGTAGTTTCTTCAGTGCTTGTGATTTCTTCGGTAGGGCCTTGACAGGCGATTAGGCTGCTTAGCGCAAACGCACCTAGCCAGAGTGAGTGTTTCATTAACGACGAAAATTTTTTCTTGAGTGGTTGAAATTAGGGGAAAACCGCCAAATTTGTGCCCATGCGTATTGACAAATTCTTGTGGTGTGTCCGATTATTCAAAACCCGCAGCCTCTCCGGCGAGCAGGTGCGCTCGAACAGGGTAGTGATGGACGACATTCCTGTAAAGCCTTCTCGCGAGGTGAAGCCAGGGGATGTGGTGCGCATCAAACGCCATGGATTCGATCAAGAATTTGAGATTCTTGCGTTGCCGAAATCGCGCATCGGAGCAAAATTGGTCTCAGAATATATTAAGGATATTACCCCTCAGGAAGAGATAGATAAGGAGGCGTTCCTGAAACTTGCGCGCAATATGACCCGTCATAAAGGGTTAGGGAGACCCACGAAAAAGGACCGTCGGGATATGGACCAATTCTTGGATTAATCTCTTTATTTCGCGAACAAAAACTTCGCTCAAACGTACTATATTTCAATAATTACGACTTTTTGTCCAGCATTTGTCCGGAACGGAAAGTTGGCTGTTGCAATACTTGTATGCACATTTGAGTGTAGAAAGTACACTTAATTAAAGACTTATTCATAAAATCATGAGAAAATTCGCTTTGAAACAACTTCTGTTTTTAGCTGCACTCAGTGTAAGTATAGGAGTAAAAGCTCAGTATCGAGGTGTTATCCTTGACGCTGGAGACAATTCGCCTTTACCCGGTGCCATAATATCTACCGACGGTAGTACGACAATGTCAAATTCAGACGGTGGTTGGTCCATCAATGCTGCTGAAGGGTCAGAATTAACTGCATCGTTCGTAGGATATACAAGTCAGACCATCACTCTTGGGAGTAAAAAAAATATTGAAATTCGATTAGTATATGATCGTTCTGCTTCTACGCTTGACGAAGTTGTCGTGGTAGGTTTTGGGACTCAAAAGAAGTCTAATGTTACGGGTGCAATTTCTAGCGTTAAATCCGAAGATCTAGAAGATTTACAATTACCTCGAATCGAGACAGCTCTTCAAGGTCGTACTTCAGGGGTAAGTGTAGTGCAAAGTTCCGGTCAGCCTGGGGCAGGAGCGGTTATTCGTATTCGTGGAACATCGTCGATTAATGGCTCAGATCCTTTATACGTTGTCGATGGTGTTGTGATCGGAGGAGGTATTGACTTCTTAAACCCTGGTGATATCGAAACCATCGAAGTCTTGAAAGATGCCGCTTCGGCAGCTATTTATGGAGCACGAGGAGCAAATGGAGTAATTATCGTGACGACCAAAAATGGTTCTAAGGCTCGTGGTATGGAGGTTAAAGTAACTTCTTATACCGGAGTACAAAATCCATGGAAAAAAATCCCGGTATTGAACGGTACAGAATACGCCACTCTCATGAATGAAATGGCTGCTGCTGCTGGCCAACCTGTTTTATATGAAAATCCTGCGCAATACGGTGCTGGAACGGATTGGCAAAGCCATGTCTTCAATCAAAATGCCATTATGCAAAGTAGTGATATCAGCATTGCCGGTAGCACTGATCGAGGTTCATATTATGCGTCTGTAAGTAATTTCAATCAGGAAGGAATTGTTGCTGAGGGTAAATCGTATTACGAGCGTTTGGCCGCAAGATTAAATACAATCACGCACGTCAATGACAAGTTGACTGTTGGATGGAACGTAGCCTATACCCACAATCAAAGTAATGGGGTAGCTGAAAATACAGAATGGGGTTCTCCTCTAGGACGAGCGCTAAACATGGATCCGTTGACCCCACTCTACGAAACAGATCCAATAGCGCTGTCATCGGCGCCGTATTCATCTGGCGGCGTTTTACGCTCCAACTTAGTCCGTGATGCCAATGGAATTTTTGGAATCTCCAACCGAGTGACATCTGAAATTGTAAATCCTGTAGCGGCGTATTCAATTATTAATAATTACGGATGGGCAGATAAAATAGTGAACAATACTTATGCAGAATTTGAAATCTTGCCAGGCTTGAAGGCACGTTCGAGCATGGGGATTGACCTCGCATTTTGGGGGAATGAAGGATTCACACCTTCACACTATTTGAACGCAACAAATCTCTTAGATACAAATAACGTCTACTCAAGCTTCAATAGAGGCTTCACATGGATATGGGATAACACTCTTACCTACAGCCATAGTGTGGGAAAACATAACTTGAATTATCTAGCTGGCCATAGTGCTCAGGAAGTTAATGGTCGATACATCGGAGGTAACAAAAGAGATGTGCCCACACAAGACTTCCAGGACGCGACTATCGATTATGCCAGAAACGAGATATCAGAACAAGTATATGGCGGTAAGTGGGAGCGTTATGCGATAGAGTCATATTTCGCAAGAGCTAATTACGATTATGACGGCAAGTATGTTGCTACTGCAATTTTACGTGCCGATGCTTCTTCTCGATTTGGTTCTAACTACCGTTGGGGTTATTTCCCGTCTTTATCTGCAGGATGGAATATCCACAAAGAGGATTTCTGGATATATGACAACATCAACCAGTTGAAATTGAAAGCGGGTTATGGATTGAATGGTAGCGATGCCGCTGGTTCATTGGAATATGCATCCACAATTATCGGAGGCCGCTCGTATACATTTGGTCGCAATGAAATTCTGACTAATGGAACAACTCCAGCACAAGTTGCGAATCCTGATTTGAGATGGGAAAGTGTTGCCCAATTAAATGTTGGTGCCGAGATACGAGCTTTTGATTATTTGGTTTTTGGCTTCGATGTGTATAATCGCCGAACCAACGATATGAAAACTCGACCACCGCTGCCCTCCTATATTGGAAACGATCCGTCAACAGCAAACGTAGGCTCAATGTTGAATCAGGGTATTGATATGGAGTTTGGTTATGATCGCACCTACAATCAAGACTTCTCAATAGGAGTTTCGGGTAACGTGAGCTTCATTAAAAATGAGGTTGTTCTTATCGGTAATGATGCGGGATATTTAACGGGGGCCGGCTGGGGACCTCAAGGCCTCGAGATTACAAGAATTACTGAAGGGCTACCAATTGGATATCTGTTTGGCTATCAAACGGATGGTATTTTCCAGAATATGGATGATGTATATGGATACACCTCAAGCGAAGGCGATACAATCCAGCCTGGCGCAAAACCAGGTGATTTCCGATTCGTTGATATTAATGGAGATGGTGAAATCACAGCGGATGACCGAACAATGATTGGTAATCCAACTCCTGATTGGACGGCTGGTATAACCGTGGATATGAGTTATAAGAATTGGGATTTGAACATTTTCGGTCAAGGGGTCTTTGGCAACGACATTTACAATGCAACACGTCGTTATGACCTACCTACTTCTAATATGCCTGCCACCGCAATAGATCGCTGGACAGGAGAAGGATCAACGAATACTCATCCTAGGTTGACCTTTGATGATAGAAACAAGAATTTTGCGCGCAGTTCTGACTTTTATGTAGAGGACGGAAGCTTCTTCCGCTTGAAATCTCTTCAGCTAGGTTATACGCTTACTGGAAACTTTGCCGAAAGTATAGGGCTGAGAAAAATGCGCATTTATTATGCTGGGACCAATTTGCTGACATTCACGAAGTATAGTGGGTTCGATCCAGAAATCGGAGCAGGAATGGGAGTTGATAGAGGAATTTATCCTCAAGCAAGGGTCAATACCATAGGCGTTAACATCACATTTAAATAACGAGGAATAATGAAAATTAGTAGTAACAAAAGTATTTGGGTTAGTTTAATCGTCTCTCTATCCCTTGTTTTAGGTTCTTGTTCTAAGGACTTTCTAGATACGCGTCCTGTAGGAAGGGTGCTAGAAGTAAATTACTATCAAAATGAAGATCAGGCTTTTGAAGCCTTAGTCAGCATTTATGACGTGCTTCAATGGAATGATCAATGGGGGTTCACCATGTTCCGGTTCTTGCAGAACGTTGCATCAGACGATACCTATGCTGGAGGAAGTGATGCATCAGATCAACCTTCGTGGGTTGCCTACAACAACTTTACTCTGACACCTAACTTAGGACCTCAGAGAGGTTTTTGGCAGAAAAACTATAAAGGAATCTATAGAGCTAATCTATACCTAGAGAAAATCGATGGTATTGAGGATGCTTCTGAAGCATTCCGCGTAAGAACTAAGGGTGAAGCGAGATTTTTACGAGCTAAATTTTACTTTGACTTGGTTCGCTTGTTTGGGAATGTCGTATATATCGATCACACCTTAGGAGCTTCAGAATATTATACCGTAGAGCAAGTTGGCCCAGAAGATGTCTATCCATTAATCATTTCTGACCTCGAGGCGGCCATCAGCGTGTTACCTTCATCTGTAAGTGCTAATCAGATTGGCCGCGCTACCAAAGGTGCAGCTGAAGCTTTACTTGCCAGAGTCTTACTTTTCCAAAATGACGAAACTAAGATGAGTCAAGTTGCTTCTCTATGTGAATCTGTTATTCAGTCTGGCCAATATCAGCTACTTTCTGACTATGGAGACATATGGACGAAAGATGGGGAATGGTCATCTGAGAGTGTCTTTGAAATCACTTACAGCGAAAATTCAGCCTCTGATTGGGGCTCGTTCGGCTGGGGAGGCGGTGAAGGCAATGTAGGTGTTCAATTTATCGGAATGCGTGACTACAATGGCCCTACATATGCAACGGGCTGGGGTTTTTGCCCAATTTCTACGGAGCTTGAATCAGCTATGACCAATGATCCGAGATACAATCATACCATTATTGATGCATCTGCTGTAGCAGGGGCTTCATATACTCCAGGATACCAGAATACAGGCTATTTTATGAGAAAGTATGCGCCACTAGCGAATAATACGGCTCCAGATGGAGATCCGGCGTTGAATTGGGGCAATAATATCCGTGAAATAAGATATGCGGATGTTCTACTAATGGCAGCTGAAGGGTTAGTGCGTTCCGGAGGATCTGAGGCAACAGCGTTATCGTATGTGAATCAAGTTAGGAATAGAGTAGGTCTGTCGCCACTGTCAAGTTCGGGAAATCAATTGTTGGATGACATATATGAGGAACGCCGAATGGAACTTGCGACCGAAGGACACAGATTCTTTGATCTGATTAGAACTGGGAAAGCTCAAGATGTTTTAGGTACGCAAGGATTCAGTTTGAGCACTCACCAATACCTCCCGATTCCTCAACAAGAAATTGATGCAAGTCAAGGAGTATTAACACAAAACCCAGGGTACTAAAAATCAATAATTATGTTTAAGAATATATTATCCATTATAGTTATATCTGTTGCGGTTGCCTCTTGTGATCCAAGTGAAGCCGGTCATACAGAATTAGGTCCTTTACCTGAAGCCGATTACACTATGTCATACATTGACAGTAATACTGTGGACTTTACATCTATATCAACTGGAGATCCATTTTTATACTCTTGGGAGGTAGATGGAGTAGGTACTTTCACCGGAGAAAATGTACAAGTCTTTATTGGTTCTATGGGTGTTTATGATATTACGCACACTGTATTCAATCAAGGCGGCTCGGCCTCAACGACTGGGCAGGTTGAAATTTATAAAGACGGCCCGCCTCCTTGTGTAGGCGCTGTAGAATGGCTTACTGAGTGTAGTGAGCGTACCTGGAAGCTTGCTCCTCAAGCAGGGGCACTTTGGGTAGGCTCGGATGATGGCCAACAATGGTGGGCTATAGATGGTAATGGCGCTACTGATCGACCATGCACATTCAACGACGAGTGGACGTTTAAAGCTAATGGGGATATGGTGTACAATTCTAACGGTGACTTTTGGGGAGAGCCTATTTTTGGATTTTCTCCGGAGGGATGCTTCCCTGAATCTAATCTCCAAGGTAATCAGTCTGCATGGCAAAGCGGAACCCATGGTTTTGAAATTATTCCTGCCAATGCAACAACTCCAGATCAGTTGAAGTTAGTCGGCACCGGTGCATTCATTGGTTTGCACAAAGTTGCCAATGACATGGAAGTTAGCCAACCTGTTTCTTCGATCACTTACGATATCATTTCAATGACCGAAATCAATGGCGATCGTTATATGGAGATTGAGATTGACTATGGTCCTGGATTATGGCGTTTCACCCTTTATTCTGAATCTTAAAAAAAGAGAATGCGCAAAGCGTTGCAAATAACAGTAGTTTTACTATGGGGTCTTGCGAATTTAGGTTGCGAGGCTCCTACAACTCCGCGTTTGAGCGCCAGTAATCTTGAAATAGATGAAGGACACAACACACATACGTTGGACTTTTACGTATACCTCAGTGAGGCGGCACCAAGGCCAGTCACTGTAGATTATCAAACCAGTGGGGTGAATGCAACGGAAGGCGAAGATTTCGAATCTATTCAAGGCACACTTGAAATCCCCAAAGGGGAGAGTGTAGGTGTCTTCACGATAACGATATATGGGGATGAAGATTCTGAGAATACAGAGTCTTTTTGGATTTCATTTAGTAATCCCTCTAATGCTGTAATCCCAGAACCATATGCCCAAATTGTTCTTATAAACGATGACGGCGCTCCACCAATTGATGGTTCCGGATTTAGCACCCCAAACAGTTATCCTGGTATGTCCTTGGTTTGGGAGGAAGAATTTGATGATGCACAACTCAACCTTCAAGATTGGAGTTACGAAACAGGAACAGGCAGTTGGGGCTGGGGAAATAATGAAAGCCAATGCTACAGGTCTGGCACCAATAACGCAGAGCTTGACCAGGGTTATCTTCGAATTACTGCGAAGCAAGAAACTTATTTAGGGGCTCCATTTACCTCAGCTCGAATCACTTCTAAAGAAAAGCAGAGCTTTCAATACGGTAGGATTGATATAAGGGCTAAGCTTCCTTATGGTCAGGGTATTTGGCCTGCATTATGGATGCTCGGCGATGATTATTCTACTGCTGGGTGGCCCTCTTGTGGTGAGATTGATATTATGGAACTAATTGGTGGCGAGGGATATAATGACCGTACGGTTTATGGTACGGCCCACTGGTCTAATAATGGCTCTCATGCCGAGTATAGTGGTAACACTAGCCTTTCTAACGGTGAAAAGTTTAATGATGAATTCCACGTATTCTCCATTGTTTGGAACAGCAATTCAATCAAGTGGTATGTAGATAATTCACTTTATCATACGCTCAATATTGCCAACCTATCTGCTTTTCATCAAAAGTTTTTCTTTATTCTAAATATTGCCGTAGAAGGAAATTGGCCTGGCCCAATCGGCCCTTCAACCCAATTCCCCCAGTATATGCTGGTGGATTATATAAGAGTATTTCAATAATTACTAACCATAAATAATGCTTAACATGAAAAAAATCTACGCTTTATTGATGTTGTGCTTGCCTATGCTAGGTTTTGCACAAAAGGATGTCACATTCATTGTTGACATGCGTGACTATTCAGCCACATCGTACACAACTGTTCACCTTAATGGTGACTTCAACAGTTGGTGTGGTAGTTGTAATCCAATGTCGGATCCAGAAGGAGATTCGATTTGGACCGTAACATTGCCGTTAACTGCGGATTCGATTGAGTACAAGTTTACTCTAGATGGATGGACAGGTTCAGAAACGTTCACTGCAAATGGTCAACCTTGTACGAAAACAGATCCTTCTGGCCAATACACCAATAGATTCGCAGCATTCACTGGTGATACTATTCTACCAGGTGTCGCATGGGAATCTTGTGATGCCAAAGCAGGTCAGGTATACTTGACGATGCAAGTTAACATGAGCAATCAGACAGTTGATACTACTGGTGTATTCTTAGCAGGTGGTGGGAATTTCGGTAATCCTGGTGATAACGAAATGTATCCAATCGGCGATAGTGTTTACAGTATCACTCTTGCGAAGGATACTGGATTCTCCTCATTCTTTACGTTTACCAATGGCGCTTGTCCGTCTTGGGGATGTAAAGAACAATTAGCAGGAAAGCCTTGTGGTGACCCGAATAACTACAATGATCGACAAACAGGTACGCTCATGAGTGATTTCCATCTAAGAACATGTTTCGGTGAATGTACTGTTGATGGATCGTGTCCTGCTCCACCAGTTCCAGTTGATGTTACATTTAGAGTTGACCTCTCTGGCCACCCTAACGACAGTGCTTTCCTTCGCGGAGGGACTATCAATGGTTGGGCAGCACCAGGTCTGCCAATGTCTGATGATGATGGGGATAATGTATGGGAGTTGACCTTGTCTAGAATGTCAGGTGAAACAATGGAATACAAGTACAATAAGGGTACTTCTGCAGGATCCACTGAAGAGTCACTAGATCCTACGACTAATGACAGTACATGTACTCTAACAAGCGGTCCTTACACAAACAGACTTTTGATGACAAGTACTAGTGATACTATTTTGGATGTCAATTGTTGGGAAGAATGTGGTCCTTGTACAAATATTGGAGTTGAAGAATTAGGTGAAAGCTTCTCTATTAAGCCAAACCCTGCTTCTGATATTTTGATTGTTCAAAATACTACAGGCCTTCGTTCAGTAGTAACGATGTTTAATATTACTGGCTCAAAGGTTCTAGAAGAATCTTTTGAAACTGAGACACGTCTTGATGTGGCCTCAATGCCGCGCGGTATGTATATCGTACGAGTGCAAAACGGTTCTTCTGAATCAGTTGTGCGTATTGCTTTGAATTAATACTTACATTGGTTAGTAAGTTAAAGAAGACCCCGAAAGGGGTCTTTTTTTTGAGTATTTTTCTCTAAATGAAGAAAGCCGTTTATATCCTTTTTGCTCAAATTTTATGTTCTCTTGTGTTTGCACAAAATGTCAGCATAATAGGAACAGAATCAGGGCTAAAGAATCCGACAGTGTATTCTGTAGTTCAAGATCAATGGGGTTTTGTATGGATAGGAACACGCGATGGTTTGTATCGCTATAATGAAGGTCAGGCAGAGCTCTTCAATTTTCAGGACTCGACTAACGTTATTCGTTCGAATAACATTCAAAGTCTTTTATGCACGAACGATTCTGTTCTATATGTTGGGATGCAATTAGGGGGAATAGTTGCAGTTGATTTAAAGAATTTTCGGCCAATATCTGATCAAATTACTCCACAGTTACCGGAGGCAACTTCAGTTATTTCATTGTATGAATCCGCAAATGGCACTATATGGGCGGGCACCTCAGGGACAGGAATTTTCTATTTAAAACCTAATTCTGGCACTTGGAAACAATTGTTTTCAGAAAATTACTTTGAAGAGTTAAAGTTTTGCTTCGATTTTGCGGAACAGGGTGATACACTTTGGATTGCATCATCTGGTCAATCGATACTCTATTACTTAAACTCGACTGAAGAAGTCTCTGCCTATCAAGCTGCGGATGAACTTTCATCTTATAGAAAAGCTGTGGATGTTAGTGGAGCAACAGTAGTGGTGGCAATTGAAGGGCAGGGCGTATACAAGAAAACTGATCAAAGTGCTTTTAAAAAAATTGATGTGATTGATGGCGAGTCTCCTCGAGATCTGAGGATTATTAATCATGAACTTTGGATAAGTACGGATGGCTCAGGGGTTTTTATACACGATGGAACTCAAACTAAAGTATATTCGAAATATGATGATCAAACAGGAATGATCACCGATCAGTGTTATGGGATATATTCTATTTATGACCAAGTCTGGGTTGGTACATTTAATGGGGGAATTACAGCTTTCCCTTCTCTTTCAGATCCTTTAAAAAGACTACCTAAGCCTTCTACATTTAGTTACTCTAGCTTACAAAGTGCCATTAGTTTATTGCGCGATAAAGAATCATTATGGGTTGGGTTTGATGGAGATGGTATTGTTAGATATGAACTCAAAGATGAAAGTTGGACACCATTTTATTTGGACAATGAATCTTTACCATCAGTTATCACATGTTTAGAATCCTTTGATTCAGAACTATGGGTTGGGAGTCTATCTGAAGGCCTTTTCGTATTGGATAAGGAAGATAACTCTATTCGAAAACGTTTTCTCGCCTATTCACCATTAGCTAATGGTCTACAAAACTCGAATATATGGTCCTTAGAGCAGACCTGGGGGGATAGTTTGTGGATAGGAACCTTATATGGTCTGCAGTTTTGGAATGGTAAAGAATTTCTGAGTCCATTTAGAACACCTTGGGAAGTAGGAAGGAACATCATGGACCTAGAATTTGATGGGCAAAAATTATGGGTAGGCTCAGAATTCCAGGGAATCTATTCCATTGATCGATTCGGTGAAATTCAAAGTTACCCAATCGATAATCCAGTACTGGATATGCTTAGTTATGAGGAGCACATTCTAATGGGTACTGAGGGCTCCGGTATTCTTACTATTCACGACGGTAAAGTAGATACGATTACCAAGAATCAGGAGTATTTAAATTGCTACTCTTTGACTAGTATAGGTCAAAAAGTATTTGCGTCAACCAGCATAGGCTTATTAGAGTTACAGCTTTCTAGCGATAAAGAATGGTCCTATAACATCATAAAAGAATTTAATGAATTAAACATAGGCTTACCCAATCGAAAGACTTTGTCATCAGTGCAAAATAGTTTGATTATGGGAGGCACAGAAGGAGTTCTGAGCATCGATATGAACAATGACGGGAAAGCGCAACTTCCAGTTATTTTGTTGACAGAAGTTCATACCGATAATGTCGCCTTGAATACTGAGGTATTTAAGGATGAGATGCGCCAAAGAACTCCGATAATAATTCCGGCCGGGACAAAAAACATACGTTTTACTTTCGATTTAATGAGCAAGACCCGTCGAAATGGAATTGCTTGTGCGTATAGAGTCAAAGAATTGAGTGATATATGGGTTAATTTACCATATGGGACCCGTAACATCGACCTAAATGATTTATACCCTGGTCAGTATACACTGGACCTTAGGCTAAAAGGTCTAGATAATAAAGAGAAACTTATAGAAGTTGATTTTAAGCTGGAACCGTACTTAACGCAGAGGGCTTGGTTTAGGGCATTGGTTTTTATTCTGGTAGTTTTTGTTTTGGGTTTTTCGGCGTTTTTGCTTCAAGAAAGAAAACACAGAAGTACCCGATTAAGGTTAATCGAAACAGAAAAAAAGCTATTAGAATCTAAAGCCGAACAGTTAGAGATCAAATCAAAGCAACAGCAGAATGAATTGAGTTTTCAGCTATTAAAGACCTCAAGTAGACTTGAGCTTCTGAAGTCCTTTAAAGAAAGATTGATCAATGAGAGCGAAAAGAAGGGTCGTTCTGAGGAGGTTTTAAAATTCCTTAAAGGATTAACGCGAGAACTCAACAGAGAACTACAGAGCGAAAATTATTGGGATCATTTTGAAAGAAACTACAGGGAATTACATGAGAACTTTTCAAAAAGTTTAATGGAGCATTATCCTAATCTGACTAAAGGAGAAGTTCGTATATGCTATTTAATCAGACAAAAAATGAGCAATAAAGAAATAGCTAATGTGTTGAATGTGAGTCCTGCAGCAGTAGAAAAGGCCAAATATAGGCTGAAGAAGAAAGTGGATTTGAGTAGGGAGATTTCTTTAGATGAATTCATTCAGAAACTATAACTATCAGTTAGTAGACATAATCAATACGAATAATAAAATCAAAAAATTAAGATATGTACAGGTGTTTAATGATACTTAGCTTGCTCAGTTTCACAGCGCACGCCCAGTATGTCCATTGCGACGGAAAAATCATACGTGATGGTAATAATGATACATTGTTAATCCGTGCAATGGGTATAGGCGGCTGGATGGTTCAGGAAGGGTACATGCTGCAGACCGCTTCTTTTGCGAATCCTCAACATAAGATTAAGGATACAATAGAGGATCTTATTGGGGCTAGCGCAACCCAAGCGTTCTATGATGCTTGGTTAGCAAATCATTTTACGAAAGCAGATGTTGACAGCATGGCCGCATGGGGCTTTAACACCATTCGAGTTCCAATGCATTATAATCTCTTCACCCTTCCTATAGAAGATGAGCCGGTGCTCGGTCAAAATACTTGGTTGACTAAAGGCTTCGATCTATTAGATTCAGTTGTAGTGTGGGCCGAAGATGCTGGACTTTACGTCATTCTTGATTTACATGCTGCTCCTGGAGGTCAAGGATACGATCAAGGTATTAGCGACTACGATCCAACAAAACCTTCACTATGGGAAAGCGCACACAATCGAACAAAGACAGTGGCCCTTTGGAAAAAATTGGCTGAGAAGTTCGCTACAGATACGACTATAGCCGGGTATGATTTGATCAATGAGCCCAACTGGAATCTGCCCGGGGGGTCTTTGCTCAGGAGCCTATATGAAGACATCACGGATAGTATTAGAGTTGTTGATACCAATCATATTATTTTCATTGAAGGCAATTGGTTTGCCAACACCTTTACGGGTCTGACACCTCCTTGGGACAATAACATGGCCTACTCACCCCATAAATATTGGTCACCTGTTAACAGCGTGGCAGACATACAATATGGATTGGACCTCAGAGATAATTACAATGTTCCCATATGGTTTGGGGAAACCGGCGAAAATTCAAATGCTTGGTACACTGGCTTGATCAGTATCATGGAATCAGAGGGAGTAGGTTGGGCTTGGTGGCCCCTTAAGAAAATAGAGACAATCAATGCACCGCTGAGTGTCACTAAGAATCCTGGTTATCAGAGTCTTTTGAGTTATTGGAGCGGAAGTGCCAATGCCCCGTCAGTTTCTGATGCTACGGCTGCTCTTATGCAACTTGCAACAAATCTTAAAGCTGAAAATTGCACCTACAATAGAGGTGTTATTGATGCTATGTTCAGACAGGTATACGATCCTACAGCTTTACCTTGGAAAGAGCACAATATACCCGGGGTTGTCCATGCTTCTGAATATGATATGGGGCCGCTTGGTGTTGCGTATTATGATACAGAGTCCATGCAGTTGAATCCGCCGCCTGCATGGAATAGCGGATGGACGTACCGAAACGATGGAGTAGATATACAAGTGTTCTCGGACTTTGTCAACAGTAACGGTTATTGTGTGGGATTTGTTGATACGGACGATTGGATGCAGTATACCGTTAATATTCCACAAGATAGTGTATACACGATTAAGGTGCGTCAAGGTACTAATGGCTCAACGGGGGGCAATTTTTACTTTGAAGCGGATGGAGTAAAATTGACATCGAATTACTATGCGACAAACACGGGAAGTTGGACGGTTTTGGCAGATAAAGTGATTACAGATGTTGTTCTTTCGGCTGAAGACAAAACCTTAAGATTTGTTGCCAATGGCGGCGGTTTCAATGTGTCAAGTTTTGAATTTATTCCGACAGGAAGTACCACTGCTTTAGATGCAGAATATGTGAGCTCCTTAACACATAGCTACACGGAAATTGAGGTAAAAACAAATAAACCTTTGGATACCACCCAGCTAGGAACATTGGGATCGTATTATGTAACCATCAGTGGAAATCCGGCGACGGTGGTGAATATATCTCCTAGCCCTAATAATGTGAGAAGCTTTATCCTTACGCTTAGTCAAACCATGACTTTTTTGGATGAAATGAAGGTTTCTTATGCGGGTACCACCTTGAAAGCGAAAGACGGAACCTCTGTAGATCCATTCAGTTTAGAATTGGTCGAAAATACTTTGCCTACAGTACATGTAGTACCGGGCAAAATTGAAGCGGAAGCGTACTCGAGTATGGACGGCATTACCTTAGAGAACACTTCCGATGTCGGCGGCGGTCAGAATATAGGTTATCTAGATGCGGGTGATTACTTGCTGTACGATATTAAAGTACTCAACAACGCAACCTATTCCATAGACTATCGCCATGCTTCTCAGAGCGATGGAAAGATTCAGTTTGAGTTATACGATACCTCAGGAACTTATTTGAGTAATATGCCTGAAGTAACTCTTCCTCTGACGGGAGGATGGCAGACCTGGTCCACAACGAATGGAAACGCAGGGGTATTGACCTCTGGGGATTACCTTTTGAAGCTAAATGTGATTCAAGCTCCCGTCAATATCAATTGGTTCGAGTTCATTCAAGGTATAGGGGTTCAAGAACAATTTACCTCGGATAACCTATTGGTTTATCCTAATCCTGTGCAGGATGGTGTAAGAATTCGCGGCAATTGGGCTGACGGAGCTCCGTTACAATTGTATGTTTACGATGCATCGGGTAGGTTGTGGATTAAGGATGAGTTGACCTATTCTTCGGACATCTTCGTTTCTACAAGCTCGCTGTCCAACGGGGAATATTTCTTTACAATAGTTTCGGCAGGGCGAAGATTTACTGAAAAGCTAACGGTGTATAAATAGTGTCCAGTCTTTGTCCATACTTGAGATTGGGCTAACTATGAAAGAATTTTCACATTTGTAATGAGTTAACGACGGAAATCACGTCTTGTAGGTTTCTTATACAACCGGCGCCTGGAGAGGCGCCGGTTTTGTTTTGTCTTTTCCCTAGATTAGGGAATGCGAAAACCACTCCTCTTTTCTTGTTTAATTCTATGGACGTTGTCATCGTGTAACAAAGCGATTCCACATAGTGATGATGTGCTCTTTGATGTAGGGCTGCTGGGGGAATGGGAAATCAGTTCCAGAACGGTCAATGGTACGCCTGATCCTACAGTAGATTGTTGTGAATACCTTGAGCTACGTGGGGATAGTGTTCAAGAAGATCTCTCTGGTCTATGGTTTTATGACAATGGAGATACCGTGCAAACTGAGGGTACATTTACAGTAGATACTCTCGATGGCGATATCCAATTCTACCATCAAAACAGCTCCTTTACCCGCAACTATGTGGTGGTCAGCTACGATGTCATTTATTTAGAGCACCACGTGGGCAGCACCTATTTCGAAGAGATTTGGAGGCGCCAATAAATTAATTGGTCAACCATAATTCCAATAACTGCTCCTGTGCAGCGTTTGATTCACGATCCATACGGATGAAATGACCTTTGCTTCCTTCTTTATAGATTACCTCATAAGGCACAACCAGTTGCTTTGAATCACGAGTAATATTTAGGTCGATAACGGTGCCCGCTTGTGGTCCGCCAAATTCATTTTGTAATTGATCATTATATACTTCGATGATATCCCCTTCTTCGAATTGTAATGGGTTTTCGTTGCCAATTTTTTTAACGACCAAGGTGTTTGTTCCTCGAATACGGCGGTATTTGATTCCATAATCTCTCAACGGATCCGCGACCAATGGACCTACATAACTGCGGTCGTACAGCACACCAACTTTTGCTAAATACTCTTGTACCGGCAGCGGTGTGGTTCCACTCACGTAGTCGTCAAAGAATTGTTGCAAATCAGGATGCACGAGCGCCACGAATTCTTCAATGAAGTCGTCGTCCTTGAAGCTTTTATCGGGACCGTAAGTATCACGGAGTTCCAAAACCACATCGAGCAAGTCTTTTTCTCCTTGCGTGAGCTCCATGATGCGGATATCTAGTAACGCTCCCATCAAGGCACCGCGCTGGTATACCTGCATATATTGTTTTTTGTAGGGCTTGTGCAAGACATTTTCGCTCATCTCTGTGAACGGCATCTTTTCGGTCGGGTAGCGATCTGCAGTCACGATTTTTTGGCGCAAAACAGATGTGATGTATTCGTCTCGTGTAATTACACCGCCCTTGACCTGGCTGATGCCTGCAAAATATTCTGTGATGCCTTCATAGAGCCACAGGTGTTTGCTCATCTGTGGGTCGATATAGTTGAAGTTGCCTATTTCCTCACTGTGTAACCCCAGCGGAGTTAGGATGTGAAAGAACTCATGAATACATACGTCAGCCATTTGGTCGAGGACCATGTCATTGCCGAAATCGGGCAAATAATACACTGAGCTGTTGCCGTGTTCTAGTGCGCCGAAGCCTTGACCGATTAATTCTCTCAGTGCTTTTACGATGGTGCCCAGCTTAATTTCTGTGCCTTCGACTAAACCCTGGAATTCGCTGTAGTCCTTGATGTAGAAGATGAAGGCATAGCGGTCCACGGGAAGATTACCGTGCAGAAATGATTCGATAGCGCCCATGCTTAGGCGTACTTGCTCGTAGATATCCGCTGACAGTTCTCGACCGCTTTCGCTAAATACCCCAATGGTCACTTTTGTTGGGCCCAATTTGAATGAGGTCGTGTCAGGCTTCGCAAACATGATGGGGCAATCCAACAGCTGGTGGTAATCCTTGGCATGGAAGTTTTGGGTGTTGCCATAGGAATAGCCGCTCATCGCACTCAGCCCATAAAGTGTAGGGCTCTTTTTAACCTCTAAGGTGATGGGCATTTCCTCGGCGCCGGTAAAGAAACCGAAGTATCCAGCAGCATTGATCAAGAAATTGCGTCCTTCTTGATTGTTCGTTCCGGCCGGTTCGAAAATCTTATTTTTTCGCACCTTGGCGTCAAAGGAATCATCCACCCAATACTCGATCTTCTTTGGTTCGCCCTTGATCACATAAGTATTGCCCTTTTTTTTCACCTTTAAGGATTTGCCTTCAGCGCCATAGGCTTTGAAGTCCTTGATGAATCGACCGTAGTCCAAGGTGGCGTAGGTCCCAGGAATGGTCTCGGGAAAGTTAAATTCTACGCCTGCGACATAATCGCCAAAGTTCATCTTTGTGGCGTCCACCGTAACCTTAACTCTATCGTCCTCGACATTAATAAGATCTAGGGTGTAGCTGTGGTAGCCCGTTTTTTGGCCAAAGCTCAACAGCGGAAGTAAGAATAGGAGTAGGGTTTTGCGCATGCTCATAGAATTTGCCTTTGCTCAAAAATAAGCGAAAACCGGGCCAGAGTATATAGTGCATAAAATAGAAAGCCCCGCGACAAGGTCGCGGGGCTAACCAACACTCTGAAACTATGATTAAGCCGCAGCTTCGTCTTTGCTGATTGCCAAAGAGTAAACTACGAGACCGAATCCAATTTTGTTCACCGCATCTGCGATGTTGTAGCAAAGGTTCAACAGACCGTCATCAGCAGAGCCGATAGACATTCCGAATAGACCACCTTCAGTGCCTAGAATGTAACCGATAGGGTAAATAGCCCAACCGATAACAACAAACTTGGCCAACATAGAGTTTGCCTTAGCTACTTTGCCACCTGCTGCATTCGCAAGTTTGGCGACGTCGCCAGCCATAACCAACCATACAATGTAGAAGTAAGCAGCGCCAGAAAGTGCACCCCATACCCATGATTGTGATTGGTCAGCGTAGAACGCTTCTCCAATGTAACCCAATACAAGCATTGCTACTGAAGCCAAGATGAGCTTCCATAGAATTGCCATGGTTCCACCAGCTTTCTTAGTAATCAAGTAGAATTCAACACACATCAATGGAACTGTCAAAGTCCAATCGACGTAGCGCAATACTACTGGACTACCGTGAACTGGGTAGTAATTTCTCATGTAGTAGTAGTGAACCGCAGCAATACCTGTGATCAATCCACTTACTAGTAGAGATGTTTTCCATTCATCAGAAACGCGGCTGCGCTCCATGAAGAAGAATACTGACGCGGCAAACATTGCCATATAGCCAGCGAAGAATGTGAACGTTACCGGATCATCGACCGGGAACTTCGCTATTTCTAGAAATAGTGACATGGTGTTAAAAAATTAAAGGTTATAACTACCACTTAACTGCCTCCTAGGGGTATTGTTCATGGAGGGCCTAAAATTGAGTATAAACACTCATAAATTAGTCCAAAAAGCCCATTTTATGGTCTATATGAGGCCTGTAAGCTGGATTGATTGAACAAAATCACTCGAAAAATGTTGTTCAATATATAAAAGGTCGAAAGTACACTTAATAATGAATTACGATTTAGCGCTCATCGGTTTAGGAGCTTCCAATAGTTTATTGCTTTTGGAGTTACACGAGCGTGGATTGCTTCAAGATTTGGATGTACTAATTCTAGAATCGCAATCGAAGTGGAAGAACGACAAGACCTATTGTTTCTGGGGTCATCATCAGGATGCCATTTTCTCCACTTTACGTCCCCTATTATTAAAGGAGTGGACAAAATTAGAATTCAACGGTGAAGTGGAGCAGATGAAGTTCATGCGTTATGGCATGTTGGAGAGCATCACCTTGTACGAGCATACCAAGCAGTTAGTACTTCAATATCCAAATATCAATCTGGTTCGCGCTTCCTTGACCAGCTTCAAGAGTGAAGCTGAAGGAGTGGCGGTATTTTCAGATAACACTAAATGGATGGCCCAACGCGTTTATGATAGTCGTCCTCCTGAGATTAAAGAACCCACGGGTCCGTTGGTGCTTCAGAGTTTTACCGGATGGCGTGTGAAGACGGACTGGCCGAACTGGGATCCGTCGCAATTGGTGTTGATGGATTTCAATATTCCGCAAAACGGCTTTGCCCAATTCATGTACATCCTCCCTATAGATGAACACGAAGCCTTGGTAGAGGTGACGCGATTCGGGAGTGAGGTGTTGCCAGACGAATTGGCCACTACTCATTTGAAGAGCTACCTCCTTGGATTGGAAGGTCCTTACGATGTCGTTCATGAAGAACAAGGGGTAATTCCTATGACCCAACATGCCTTGCAACAGCATCCAGATGCTCGCATCATTTCGATGGGTGCTAGGGGAGGGGTCATTAAACCGACTACAGGCTATGGCTTTAAGTATATGTATGATCGTGCCAAGGAATTGGTCGGAGAGCTCGAGCAAAAGTCGGTGGCGCGTAAGCATCAATTTTGGAATTGGCCACGTACGGGTATAGGTCGACACTATTTCTACGATCATTTGCTCCTGCATATTCTAAAGTACAAGCCTCAGTGGGGCAAGGAGATCTTTACAAAGCTGTTTACAAACAGAACGCACGAGGGAATTTTTGGATTCTTGGACGAGAAGAGTACCCTTCGTTGGGAACTAGGCATGTTCGCAGGCCTTCCTATCATGAAATTTTTGTGGGCTGTGGCAGCATCCTTCTTAGCCTTCTTACGCACTCGACCGGCGCGTTGGGCACCTATGGCTATGGTGCTTACAGCGATGGGATTGCAGGCAACCCTTCCGCAATATGCCCAGCCTATTTCCTTGGGTATTCTGGTCTTTATGCTGTTTCTAATAGGGATACCGCACGGCGCACTGGACGGTTACGGTCATGCTAACGGAATGCGCTTGCCCAAATTTATATTGAGGTATAGCGGCATCATGGCCATCGTCCTCTTGTTCTGGGCGGCGAGTCCTATAGTCGGCTTGTTGGCGTTCATATGCTATAGCGCCTGGCATTTTGGAGAAACCGACATGCGAGAGTGGGGATTGCCGAGTGCCATATTATCCATGGCCTGGGGAACCATCCTCTTTGTACTCTTGCTGCTGCCACATATGTCCGAAGTCAATTTAGTACTGAGTACCATGGGTATTTCGGAAGTGAATTTTTCCGAAAGTAAACTGGTGACCACTTATCGTGCTGCGGCCGCTATTGGCGTCGTAGGAGGCTTATGGTTCGCCTCAGTGCCTTGGTTGATATCGATTGTGACGCTGCTATTGCTGGGGGAGCAATCCTTGGCCATTGCCTTTGGAACTTACTTTATTCTTCAGCACAGCGCCTCAGGTTGGGATCACCTTAAAAAGGCACATCAATGGTCGCATCTACAAATGTTCATGCGTGCCTTGCCTTTCACCATTGGTGCTGTAGCGTTGTTTTTGGTGATTTTCCAATTTGACCGCAACTCCCTCTCCCAATGGAGCAGTTACTTCCTAATCTTTCTTAGCGCCCTGAGTTTACCGCACATCTATTTCATGTCGCGGCTCTATCAAAAGCAGGATTAAGCCAATTTCTTTTTGAGGGTAATGTGGGTGATTTCTGGCCACATTCCAACACGTCCCGGGAAGGCCAAATAGCCAAAGCCACGATTAACATGCAAGACCTTGCCATCCTCTTCGCGGTACACACCGGCCCATTTTGGGTACTTGAATTTCACGGGAGACCATTTGATCCATCCAGGAATTTCAATTCCGAACTGCATGCCGTGCGTATGGCCACTTAGGGTAAGGTGTACCTTGTTCGAGTGTTGCTTGACCTTGGCATCAAAGTGACTGGGATCGTGGCTCAACAATACAGTGAACGCATCTTCCGGAATCTGTTCGAGCGCCTTATCCAAATCCCCATAAGGATGGAAAGGAGGCAACCCCCAGTTCTCGACACCCGCGAGGTATATGCGCTGTCCGTTGCGCTCGAAATAGCGGCTTTCATTCAGCAGCAAGTCCATGCCCATCTCTTTGTGAATCTCCTTGAGTCGGTCAAGGTTCGCTACTTTGGCTTCTGGGGTTGGGAACTTCCAATAATCGCC
>CALDGA010000009.1 GCA_937942085.1 uncultured Flavobacteriales bacterium | reverse complement strand
TTGGAAGACGCTCGCGAGGCCGCCACAATTGCCACACGACAATTTGCGAAACGCCAACGCACATGGTTCCGATCCAAGATGAAGGATTGGCTGCACTATCGCCCAGTGGCTGCGACAAAATAGACAAGAAAGAAGCAATTTGGTCTGTGATAGCCACCCAAATGTCGCAATTTGACATGTGAACTGTCGCGTTTGTGACCAAATTTTGTCGACGATGCCATTGACGATCACGGTAATATAGTGCCGAATGTCACGGTAACTCACGAATTGCCATTTGTCGGAGAGTAGCTTCGGCATTGGCCAATATGCGTCAGACAGGGAGTAACATGATGCTAAAAACGACTACGTCGAAAAATCTACATCCGGTCGCAGAGATGTATGCAGACGAGCATAAAGCGGGCCACATGGACCGCCGCGAATTTATGTCTCGGGCTACAGCGCTAGGTGTATCTGCGACCGCAGCATACGGTATGCTGGGTCTTGCAACACCAGCACAAGCTGGCGGTCACTTGCAAGCTGGCGGAACACTTCGCATGCAGATTGAAGTGCGCGCACTAAAAGACCCACGCACATACGATTGGACACAAATTGCACACTTTACAGCTGGTTGGTTAGAATACCTTGTTGAATACAACAACGACGGGACACTTACGCCCAGTCTACTTGAAAGTTGGAGCGCTAATGCAGACGCGTCTGAATACACATTGAATGTTCGCAAAGGCGTAAAGTGGAACAACGGTGACGACTTCACAGCAGATGATGTCGCGCGGAATATAGAAATGTGGTGTGACAAAGGAGTTGAAGGTAACTCAATGGCCGGTCGTATGGCGTCATTAATTGACCCAGACACTGGCGTCGCGGGAGCGGGAGCTATCACCGTCATTGACTCACACACAGTCAAACTGAAGTGTCTTGCATCGGACATCACAATTATCGCGGGCATGGCGGACTACCCAGCGGCGATTGTGCATAGCAGTCACTCTCCAGAAACAATGGTCTCCAATCCAGTCGGTACGGGTCCATTCCTGCCAGAAAGCTTGGACGTAGGCGTGAAAGCGGTTGTGGTGAAGAATGAAGGCCATGACTGGTGGGGTTATGCTGACGGACGCACAATCGCTTTGGACCGTATTGAATTTATTGATTACGGTACAGATCCAGCCGCATGGTTGGCAGCCGCAGAAGCAGGCGAAGTTGATGTATTCTATGAAAACGTTGGCGAATACGTTGACATCATGGAAGGCATAGGTTGGGAAAACTCTGAAATCGCAACCGGTTCAACAATCGTTGTTCGTCCGAACCAGTTAGCAGTTGACGCTGATGGGAAAGCACCCTACGCGGACAAGAGAGTTCGCCAAGCTCTTGCAATGGCTGTCGATAACTCAATCTGTCTGGAATTGGGATATTCAGGTAAGGGTGCACCAGCTGATAACCATCACTCTGGTCCAATGCATCCCGAGTACGACCCAAGTGTGGGAAGGCTTCCTCATGATCCAGCGCGTGCGCTTGAGTTGATGAAAGAAGCGGGCATGGAAGATTATGAGCACGAGTTGATCTCAATCGACGACGACTGGCGCAAAAACACCACCGACGCGGTCGCTGCGCAGTTGCGTGATGCAGGCATCAAAGTTAAGCGGACAATCCTACCGGGATCAACATTTTGGAATGACTGGACGAAATACTCCTTCAGCTCTACTAACTGGAACCACCGTCCATTCGCGACACAGGTTTGGGGCCTTGCCTACCGTTCAGGTGAAGCATGGAACGAATTTGGTTGGTCAAATCCAGAATTCGACGCGCTACTAGCAGAGGCGAACTCGATCGCGGACGCCGACGCACGTCGCGAAGTTGCTGGTAAGATACAAGCGATTGTTGCCGAAGAAGGCGTAACAATTCAGCCTTACTGGCGATCGTTGTACCGTAGCCACGCACCAAATGTGCAGTGCGACATGCATATTGCATACCATATCCACCTACACAAATGGGGATTCAAGGCTTAATACAAAGCCGATGAACAACTGGGGCTGCACTCCGTAAGGGTGCAGCCCCTTCTACAAATAAACAGAGATGCGTTTTCCGTACAAAATAAAACTGCGGAAACGACAGGAAACTCCATGCTCTTATTCATTTTACGCCGCTTTGCGGTAATGGTTTTTACGGCGCTTTGTCTGACGTTTATCGTTTTCTTCATGACGAACCTCTACCCCAACTTGGAAAAACTGGCCAAGTCTGAGGGTAACTTCCGAATGGACGATGCGGCCGTTGCAAGCTTTCTCGATAACCGGGGCTATCTTGACCCGCTTCCGATTAAATATGGACGTTGGTTAGGTGTCTTACCTGGTTATGTGATCGAAGGCAGCGATGGTAAAACACGCGGTCAGTGTTTCGAACGCGGAACAGACGGCACAGGTGCACCCCGTTTTTGCGGCGTATTGCAGGGCAAGTGGGGCTTTTCCACAGTATTTAAAGATGAGGTGGGCAGTATTGTTGCCACACGCCTTAGCCTAACAGGCGTTTTGATGTTCTGGGTTATGGTCATCATGATCCCAACCGCCTTGGTTCTGGGCGTTGTTGCAGGCATGCGTGAAGGGTCCCGCACGGACCGCACCCTGTCCACAGTTGCGATTACAACAACCGCGACACCCGAATATGTCTCTGGTGTTATCTTCATCGCGGTATTTTCATCATCGGCCTTTGGACTGAAATGGTTCAAAGGATCTGCCGCAACAGCGATGGAAAACCCAACGTTTGAAAACTTTTTCCTCCCCGTCGTCACCATTGCGCTTTATGGCATGGGCTACATCGCGCGGATGACGCGCGCCTCAATGGCCGAGGTGATGACCGCACAATATATCCGTACCGCCCGCCTAAAGGGTGTGTCCTTCGGCAATATCGTGATGAAACACGCCCTGCGTAACGCACTGATCGCGCCCTTTACGGTAATCATGTTGCAGTTCCCATGGCTGTTGAACGGCGTTGTGATTGTTGAAACGCTGTTTAACTACAAAGGCTTTGGATGGGTCTTGGTTCAGGCGGCAGGCAACAATGACATCGAACTGTTGTTAGCCGTGTCTGTGGTTTCGGTTGTCGTTGTTTTGGTCACCCAGCTGATCTCGGACATCGGTTATGTTTACCTCAACCCACGCATTAGCGTTAACTAAGGGAGCCTGAGATTATGGAACTTTTGTCTTGGGGCGAAATCGCAATCCGCTCAGTCACGCAGCTAACGCCTGTTTGGGTTGCTCTTATCATTACCTTCTTTGTGTCTATCCGTTACAAACGATCACTGGGTCTATATGGTAAATTGTTTGACTCAACTGTGGGCATGATCGGCTTTGCGCTCGTTATGTTCTGGGTCTACACAGGTCTATTCTCAACAATGTTTGACCTGATAGCGACACATGATCCGCTATCACAAGTGTCGGGCATGAAAAACAAAGTGCCCGGCACACCGCTGCGCGGGGCTGAGTCGGGCGATTACCCCTATTACCTATGGGGTGGGGACAACCTGGCTCGTGACGTCTTTAGCCGCGTTATGATTGGTTCAGGGATCGTTGTTATGATCGCACCATTGGCAACGCTGTTTGCGTTTATGGTTGGGATCACACTGGGCCTTCCTGCGGGATACTATGGCGGGCGTCTAGATTTGGTTTTGTCCTTCTTGGCGAACCTGATCCTGGCCTTCCCTGTTATTTTGTTGTTCTACCTTTTGGTGACACCAGAAATTCGTATGACAGGCATGCCACAATATATGGCCGTTGTGTTGTTTAGCTTCCCATTGATCTTCTTTGGGGTTCTGATCAACTCTCGCTATTATATTGACCCGATGAAGCGGAACATCCTGATGGTGGTCATTTTGGGTGTGCTAGGGTGGCTTTATTTGTCCCTGATTAATGAGGCAAACTCTAAGGTAACATTGTTTAATGCAATTGATGGATTTGATGTGGATGCGGGTCTGCTGACTGTTTTCGTGTCTGTTGTTTTTGTGAACTCGCCCACCGTGTTCCGTATTGTACGCGGTCTGGCTATGGACATTAAAACACGTGACTATGTTGCGGCGGCCCAAACACGGGGCGAAGGCACATGGTATATCATGCTGTGGGAAATTCTGCCAAACGCGCGTGGTCCGCTGATCGTCGATTTCTGTTTGCGCATCGGCTATACCACCATCTTGCTTGGAACCTTGGGTTTCTTTGGTTTGGGTCTGGAATCAGAAAGCCCGAACTGGGGTGCAACCATTAACGAAGGGCGCAAATTGCTCTCGATCTATCCGCACCCTGCCCTACCACCAGCGATTGCACTGCTAAGCCTTGTGCTTGGATTGAACCTGCTGGCCGATGGTTTGCGTGAAGAAAGTCTAAAAGATTAGTTATAAGTCCGGAATGCATGTCATCTCGGCCGCATGCTCCGATTGGGAGGAGAATATGTCAAAAATAGAATACGATGGGCCCATCCTAGAAATTGAAAACCTATCCATTTCATTTTTCACCCGTTTGCGTGAAATTCCAGCAGTGATGGATTTTAGTGTCACGGTACAACCGGGTGAAGCCGTTGGACTGGTTGGTGAATCAGGCTGCGGAAAATCAACGGTTGCCTTAGGCGTCATGCAGGATTTGGGTGTCAACGGCCGCATTGTCGGC
>CALDGA010000008.1 GCA_937942085.1 uncultured Flavobacteriales bacterium | reverse complement strand
ACCTGTTGTCCAAAGCTAACTGCGTTATTACCGTATGAACCGAGGATATAAATTGCAGATCACAAAATTGAACACCGTAACCGCAGAAGAGATAGTCGCACAGCTTTCAGATGCCGTGCACGAACATCGCCTCAAGCCTGGGGTCAAATTGCGCGAAGATGAAGTAAGCGAAGTCTTTGGCGTAAGTCGAACTATAGTGCGACAGGCCTTGCGAAATATGGCATTCGACGGCTTGCTGACAATCGAAAAGAACCGCGGCGCCTTTGTATCGAAGCCAACAATGAAAGAAGCGCATGAGGTCTTTCAGGCTCGCGCACTTTTGGAACCCAGCACTGCGCGCGCCGCGGCAGAGCGCACAACACCAGCCGATATTGTTAAGCTTCAGAGGCACATTAAGGAAGAGCATGAAGCCCTTGATCAAGGTCAGCTGGGTCTGGCTTTGAAACTTTCTGGGGATTTTCATCTGGAAATCGCGCGAATTGCGGATCAACAAACGATAGAACATTTCCTGAAACAACTCATATCTCGGTCGTCTTTGGTCATTGCACTCTATTGGAAGCGGCGCAATGCAATTTGCGAAAACAATACTCATCACACCCTTCTTGAGGCACTGCGCAATAACGATGGCAGCACAGCCGAAGACCTCATGACAGGGCATTTGCTGGACATTTATTCCCAACTTGATTTACGAGAGCATGAGGGGAAGCCAGTGTCCCTGAAGGATGCGCTGCGCCGATAACGGACAACCGAAAAGTCTTGATTGTAGGTCTCGATCAACACATGAACCAAAGCTGCGATTGATCTGTGAAATTACATGTCAGAGTAGAAACGAGACATTAAGATAATAGCTGGTATTATAGTTCAAATGAAATGTTTACCATGGCAGATGCTCAACAAGATATTAGTCAAGCCATAATATTAGGTTAACGAACTGTTTTTAAAACGTCGTAATCATGGTGTTCGGCCTAGAATGCGCTCATAACGATGTATAAAAAGTGTGCTCCACATATATTTATGAGCTGCAGGGGCACACCTTTTGTTTGCGAAAATAAATCTTGAGCGCATCTGCAATGAGGCTAAATTAGCGTTCGTTTGCCTATCATTTCAGATTAGCCAGTACTCACGACAAAGGGGTGTGTGCATCGACAAAGATCATTAAGAGTTGGGAATTGATGACAACCAGCCAACACTTGTTTCCAATCGCGCCAGTACACTTTGCATACGGTTGACTAAAGAAAGTATACTCAATCAGAAACAGTATGCATAATATTTAATCATATGTATTTATTATGATTAAATATTAATCATAATAGTTTCAAAATTTGTATCGACCCTGTTTTTATCTGTCTATTAAACCTGAGCGTAGCGTTTTTCTTTTGGTGTAAACATCAATGTTGGCTCAAATGAATAAATCCGCATCATTCGCATCACAACCAAGGGCACAGGGACAGCTGTGCATCGATGTGGGCGGTGATGGTCAAATCGAAATGCTCTACCAGCAAGGCGCTTCGAAGGTTTTGTTTCCCAAGCGGCTTGTCGGGAATGAGGCAATTTTTATCAACACGTCTGGCGGTCTCACGAGTGGAGATCATTTCACGACAGAAATAAAAGCCAAAGGCAAAGCTCAATTTACCTTCACAACACAAGGTTTCGAGCGGATTTATCGAAGCATTGATGGTGACTGTGCGACAGTTAGCAACACACTTCACATAACCGAGCAAGCGAGCTGTCATTGGCTTCCACAAGAAACATTGCTCTACGATGGCGGAGCATTGGATCGACACCTCAACGTGAAGTTAGCAAAAGATGCGAGTGCATTGATTGTGGAGCCCCTTTTGATAGGCCGTTTGGCCATGGGCGAAACGCATGTTCACGGCTCTTTTCGTGAGAGTGTAAGTGTGAGCATCTCGGGCGAGCATGTTTTTCGTGACAACACTAAGCTCACCGGTGATATCACCGCGATGCTGGACCGCCCAGCGATTGCCGCAGGCGCACGAGCAATAGCACTTATATTATACCGTGGACAGGACGCAGATTTGGCCCTTGGGCGCATCAGGTCTGTGTTGAACAAATATTCAGGAGCAAGCCTATTGCGTAATGACCTTTTTGTAGCGCGGCTCATTGCTGAGGATGGGCTTGCACTGCGCAAAATGCTCCTACCCATTTTAGACGATTTGACACGCAGTAACATGCCTAAAACTTGGAGATTGTAATGCAACTCACACCGAGAGAAAAAGATAAACTCTTAGTGGCGATGGCCGCCGATGTCGCCCGTCGCCGTAAAGCCAGAGGCGTAAAACTTAACCACCCGGAAGCCATTGCACTTATTTGCGATGCTGTAGTTGAAGGTGCGCGCGATGGCCGCAGCGTAGCAGAAATGATGCAATACGGCGGCACCATCTTAACTAAAAAAGATTGTATGGAAGGAATTCCAGAAATGATCCCTGAAGTTCAAGTCGAGGCCACGTTTCCAGACGGAACAAAGTTAGTAACCGTACATAACCCCATCCGATAGGAGAAAGTGATGAAATACTACGCCTGCCTTTTATTAATACTCTGCTCAACACCTGTTCTGGCGCATACCGCTACATTACCGCACTCACATGACGTGAGTCCTGTGCCACTTTTAATTGGGTTAGGCATTATCGCCACAGCGCTGATGTGCGGCAAGTTCTATAAAAGAGCCATCCGATGATCCCAGGTGAACTTTTCTTAGCCGACGAGGATATTGTTTTAAACTCTGACCGCTTGGCAGTTGATATTGTTGTCTCAAACACAGGGGACCGTCCAATACAAGTGGGTAGTCATTATCACTTTTATGAAACAAACCCAGCTCTTGCATTTGATCGTGATGCGGCACGTGGGATGCGTCTTGATATCGCCGCAGGCACGGCTGTGCGATTTGAGCCTGGTCAAACACGGCATGTGGGATTGATTCCCATTGCAGGAGCTCAGCGTATTTTTGGCTTTAATGGCGAAATCATGGGAGAACTGTAATGTCTGTCAAAATGTCACGATATGACTACGCGGGGATGTATGGGCCAACCACGGGCGACAAACTGCGATTGGCCGATACAGAGCTTGTGATCGAAGTTGAGCGCGATCTGACCATCTATGGAGAAGAGGTGAAATTTGGCGGTGGCAAAGTCATTCGCGACGGTATGGGGCAATCCCAAACCACGCGAGCTGCAGGCGCGCCCGACACTGTAATCACAAATGCGCTTATCCTGGACTACACCGGCATTTACAAAGCTGATGTTGCGCTGCGCGACGGCCGTATCAGCACTATAGGAAAAGCAGGGAACCCAGATACACAACCCAATGTAGATATTAACATCGGTCCAGGCACTGAAATTATTGCGGGTGAGGGAAAAATCCTCACGGCTGGAGGTTTTGACAGTCATATACATTATATTTGTCCCCAGCAGGTTGATGACGCGCTTCATTCTGGTGTGACAACAATGCTTGGAGGTGGCACAGGCCCCGCTCATGGCACATTGGCAACCACTTGCACTCCAGGCCCTTGGCACATCGGGCGGATGTTACAAGCAGCAGACGGATTACCTATGAACCTCGCCTTTGCAGGCAAGGGAAATGCATCGCTACCCGACGCTTTGCGCGAGCAAGTACTTGGCGGAGCATGTGCGCTCAAGCTGCACGAAGATTGGGGGACTACACCCGCGTCAATTGATTGCTGCCTGTCTGTGGCTGATGAATTGGATGTCCAAGTGATGATCCACACCGATACGCTCAACGAAAGTGGTTTTGTGGAACACACAGTTGCAGCCATGAAAGAACGAACAATTCATGCATTTCACACTGAAGGTGCAGGTGGTGGACACGCACCTGATATCATAAAAATCTGTGGCGAAGAATTTGTACTTCCATCTTCAACAAACCCAACGCGCCCATTTACAAAAAATACAGTTGAAGAGCACCTTGATATGTTAATGGTGTGTCACCACCTCGACAAATCGATCCCGGAGGATATCGCCTTTGCCGAAAGTCGTATTCGTCGAGAGACAATCGCCGCGGAGGATATTTTGCACGATATGGGTGCCTTTTCGATTATCGCATCCGACAGTCAGGCGATGGGGCGTGTTGGCGAGGTGATCACACGAACTTGGCAGACTGCCGATAAAATGAAACGCCAGCGCGGTGCACTATCAGAAGAGACAGGGCACAATGATAATATGCGTGCCCGCCGTTATGTCGCTAAATATACGATCAACCCAGCGATCGCCCATGGTATTTCACATGAAATCGGCTCGATCGAAATTGGTAAGCGCGCAGATTTAGTACTATGGTCCCCTGCATTTTTTGGAGCAAAACCAGAGATGGTGCTGTTGGGTGGCATGATTGTTGTTGCGCAAATGGGGGATCCTAATGCCTCTATCCCGACGCCGCAGCCAGTCTATACCAGATCAATGTTTGGGGCCTATGGCGGCGCTTTGACACAAAGCTCGATCAGCTTCATTTCAGCAGCAGCACAAGACGCTGATCTTGGAAAAACTCTAGGGCTAGCTAAGGCCACTGTGCCTGTAAAAAATACACGTGGCATTGGAAAAAAAGACCTAAAACTCAATACCGAGCTGCCTGAAATAGAGGTGCACCCAGAAACCTACGAAGTCAGGGCAAATGGTGAACTGCTTACATGTCAGCCCGCTGAATCTGTGCCACTCGCACAGCGTTATTTTATGTTTTAAAGAGGCGACATATGCTAACTGCACATATCATTCATGCACAGCCGAAAGAAACTGCGATTTATAAGTGTTCACTGACTTATGCAGAGCGGTTTTTGCGCCGTAAGCGCCTAGAAACAGATTGCGGCATTAGCTTTGTTCTAGATCTAGAGAAGACAACGAATTTAAACCACGGTGATCATATTGAGCTGAATGACGGGACACGGGTCACTGTTTTGGCAAAACCCGAGCGCTTGGCTGCGCTGCGGGGGACAAATTTGATGGAACTGGCTTGGCATATTGGTAACCGACATACGCCCTGTGAAGTAGTGGATGATCAATTACTCATTCAACATGATCATGTCATCGAACATATGATTGAACATCTTGGTGGTCAGGTTGAACACGTCACTCGTCCTTTTACTCCAATGGGCGGTGCATATGGCCATGGTCGCACACATAGTCATGAACATGGGGCATCTACACATGTCCACACCCATTAACAATCAGATCTTAACGGTCATGCAATGGCTATCGCCGGCTTTTCCGATTGGTAGTTTCGCATATTCACATGGGTTAGAATGGGCGATTTCAACAGGCCGCGTGATGGATGCTGCAACACTTGAGAGTTGGATTACAGATATATTGGAACACGGCTCTGGCCGAACGGATGCGATTGTCTTGGCGCTGGCGGTACGCGAAGTATTGCCGTTTGCAAAACTTAACGCCCTGTCGATTACACTTTGCGCATCACAAGAACGGTTATCTGAGACCCAGTCGCAAGGTGAAGCGATGGGCAAAGTAATGCGTGATGTCTGGAAGATTGGGTGCGAAGAAATGGCTTTGCCAGTGGCCTTGGGCGCAGCGGCGGCTCATCGATCGATTCCAATCGAGCTAATTGTGCCAGCTTATTTACACGCATTTAGTTCTAATCTGATATCGGTGGCTGTAAGACTAGTACCTCTGGGACAGACCCAAGGACAGCGTGTACTCCTCGCGCTACACCCATTGATTGACACACTTGCGCAGGTCGCGTCGATTGCTGATTTGGACGACCTAACGTCCTGTACGTTTCTCTCTGATGTGGCGTCAATGCGTCATGAAACACAAATTCCAAGGATCTTTAAAACATGACACAGTTTAAAAAATCAGCCGTTCGCATTGGGATTGGTGGGCCTGTAGGCGCTGGTAAAACAACACTAACCGCGGCTCTAGTTAAGCATTTGCGTGATAAGTTTTCCGTCGCAGTAATTACCAATGACATTTATACGCAAGAAGACGCTGAAGCATTGATGCGGATGCAAATTTTACCAAAAGACCGCGTGATTGGCGTTGAAACAGGCGGTTGTCCACATACTGCAATTCGCGAAGATGCCTCAATCAACTTGGCGGCGGTGTCAAAATTACAGGCAGATTTTCCAGATCTTGATATAATTTTTATTGAATCTGGTGGTGATAATTTATCAGCAACATTCTCTCCAGAGCTTGCAGATATTACGATTTATGTCATCGACGTTGCGATGGGCCAAGATATTCCTCGCAAGCGAGGTCCTGCACTAATGAAGTCAGATATACTTGTAATAAATAAAAGTGATCTCGCCCCTTATGTTGGCGTGGATTTAGAACTTGCCAAGCAAGATGCTGAATATGTGCGCGCCGGACGCCCATTTTTTATCACACAAGCGCGTAACAACATCAACATTTCTGAGATCTGTTCAAAGTTACTCCATGTTGCTGGGTTAACTCCGAAAGAGCCAATCTTTTAAAGGGGTCACCAATGGAACCCAATTGTAAGCTTGACTAAATAAGCGCGACGGTCCGGACAGACAAACGAGCCCAAGCATCACTCATCGATTAGCAATCTTTAGCGGACTTATGCAGATCTCATATGCACCTGTGTATAAATATTATGCCTTTGTTGTTTATAAGATGAGCGAGTGCTTTGCGCACTGATGCTTACTTAATTCAAACAGTAAGAACTGTGTTCTTTCACTAGGTTGCGGACACAGTGTTGAGCCCGGAATCTCTCCCATCAAACACGCGAAAAAGTGTGCATTTGGTGTGTTTTTGAATCTCACACGCATAGCGTTAATGTGCAAAAATTAAGTCATTGATATTGCTTTGTAAAGTGGTGCCCGGGGGCGGAGGCATTATGTCGCGCTATTTGATTTGTAATGCCTAAAGTTTTTGGTATTGCGCCCCATAATGTACTGGCCTGCAGAAATGACATCTTCGGCAGTGTCTGACGCGCCAAAGTCGCGTGGATCGATTGGTGTTTCGCTTGCAGGATCACAAAAGACGGGGATAGAATACCGATTGGTTGGATTTCGATTGATCACGCGGTGCACTGTCGATGTCAGGCGTCCACCGGTCCAACGTTCCAACAGATCACCGATATTGCAAACCAAAGTTCCCTGAACGGGTGGCGCTTCGATCCAGTCCCCCGTAGGGTTGCGCACCTGTAATCCGCCCTGCATATCCTGCATCAGAATCGTCAAAACACCAAAATCCGTATGCGCTGCGGCGCCCAAACGTTTTTGCGCGATGTCTTGGACGCTCATCGGAGGATAATATACCAACTGCCCTCGCCCCAACGGAGTTTCATAGGCCTGATCAAAGAATGTTTTTGACTGCCCCAAACCATGTGCCAAAGCCGACAGAACCCGACGCCCCAGTGAAATGACCTGTTGATAATAGGGCCAAATCCCTTCTTTCAAAAACGCAGCTTCATTTTTGGGCCATTGATTGGGATGT
>CALDGA010000007.1 GCA_937942085.1 uncultured Flavobacteriales bacterium | reverse complement strand
CCATGCACCATGACAACTTGTTTAGGCTTTATCACCGGACGTCCACCCCGATGATGCTTATGCAGCCTCCGTAACCGCTGACCAGCATGATACAGTTGGACACTTCAACCGTTTCGAAAGTGTAGCTTGCCGTTAAAATGTCAGTTCCAGAAGTTGTATAGTAATAGTCCGTGGCATCTCCGAAGCTTATGAACCTAGCTTTGCCAATCTTAACCGTTTTCGTTGGGTTTAGGTCTAACGGTTCCAGCGTGACGTAAATTGTTGATCCTTGTGGAAAGTCCAGTTTTATAGGTTGATATGAGGTGCTGGGTATAATCCATGGGCAAAACACCATTACCACAAACGCTCTAACTTGATAGCTTGTTGTCATCGTGTTTCTCACATCAATCCTCAAAGTGTAAGTGTTCGAGGCATCCACCGGCACAATGTATAAACCGTAAGAGCCTTCACCATAATCTAAATAGCCCGTGACTGTGGAACTGAAGTCGCTGTTTCTTACGTTCCAGCTTTTTTGAACATTATCAAAATACAATTTCCAGTTTAAACAGTTGCTGGTGTCCCCTCCCGGGTTGGCTACTAAGCTTTTTCTTATGTTGATTCCTTCCATGTAAACGTGGATAAAGCACGTGTATTGTTTTATATAGCCGACTGCCAGTTTGCGTGTCGCTGGAACCGTGAATTGTTGGTTGATAACTGTTGTTGTCGAATTTCCAGAAGCGTTTTTTGTCCCCGAACTGTAACTTTGAACATATTTGTCTGGGAAATTGAGCTGGTAAATCGCACCGCTTATGCGCATACGGCGTGCTGCTTGGTTCGGGTCTCTGTAATATTGGCAAAGTTGAAAAGTGAATGTGTGGGTTCCAGATGGAAGAAGCAGATAAAGGGTTGTGGTGTAGCTTACACCTTGCCCACTCCCAGTGCCAACAGTTCCTGAAGCTGTTAAAGGCGTGTTATTCAACAAGACTCGCCCGTTTCCAACAGCATAACCCTCAGCCGTAACTGTAAATTTGAGGTAGATGATTTTGGCAGAGTCAAGGGTTATTTCGGCTGTTCCCACGGTTGTCCAATCATAAACGTCGTCAGGTCCGTAGTAAACTGGCGTAGTTACAAGGGTTGCCTCGTCTTTAATGATCCTAACTTGCTCGTTCAGCAGCATTTTATATCACCCCAAACGTTCCGCTTATTCTGATGCGTTTTGTAGGAGCTGATGTTGATGTAGCTTCAATAAGGACGGTTTTCAACTTTTCAGCTACCATGTGGGCTGCCAATTCCGCTGTAGCCCTATCCGCTGAACCTTCCACGTTTACAAGAGGCGCGTTTATTTCAACCGTAACGGGGGCTGCGGGTGCCGGCGGCGGGAGAGGTGCAGCTGTAAAGGTTGTTGTTACCGCGGTTAACTCGCCCACTTCAACTTTAAAACTGGAAATTTGTTGTTTGGCTTTTTCCATGCTTGTTTCCACGTTTTTCACCCATAACTGCAAGTCTTTTATGCTGGAATCCACAGCCTTGTGGATAGCGTGGGCGAAGCATATGCTGTTAATAAAGTCGCTGATGGCTTTGCCGGCGCCTGCCAAAGCATCCCAAAGCCCTTTGCCAAAGTTTTGAATAGCGTTCCAAGCTGAAGAAGCTGCACCTTTAACTGTGTCGACAATTTGGCTCCACCAGTTTTTCTGGGACTCGCTTATTTTTCTGCCATATTCATCCATAATCCGAGCTTTTTCCGCTTCCGCCTGCGCAACAATCGCCTTAGTTTTTTCCTCATACTCGCTTGTTAAGCGATTCTTTTCTTCCTCGAAACGCTTTAAAGCTTCACTCCTTTTGGCTGCAGCTTCAGCCTCTATAGCGTTTACACGGTTTTGATGTTCAGTGTCTATGCGTTCCCTGTCCGCTTGTATAGCTGCAAGCTTCTCGTTTTTCTCAGCTTCTAAAGCTTGAATGCGATTGGAATGTTCCGCTGTTATTTGGCTTAGTCTTTCAGCCTTTTCCCTTTCAATCTGTTCCACTCTGGCTTTATGCTGTTCCTCAAGCTCCGCAAGCCTAGCGTTTTTCTCAGCGGTTAAGCTTTCAATTGTGCTTTTGCCTTCACTTTCAATCGCCTGCAGCTCAGCGTTTTTAGCTGTCTCCAACTCGGCAAGTTTACTGTTCTTTTCCCGTGTTAATTCTGCAATCTTAGCGTTCTTTTCCGCGGTGAGCTTTTCAATTTCGCCTTTATGCTGCAGCTCGTATTCAAGCTCTTGAAGCCTATACTGGTCGCTTATTTTTGCTCTTTCCTCGCGGTATTGCTTTTCAATTTCGTTCAGCCTTTTCTGGTATTCCTCTGTGGTTATGGTTCCCTCTTCCACAGCTTTTTGAAGGGCGATTTTCTGCAGCAGATAATTGTATTCGAGGTTTTTGAGGTCTTGGTCTCTGGCTGCGCGGATCCTTGCCAGTCCAGCGTTGATTTCAGCAATCATATTATCGTAAAATTCGGCGGTAGCCCTAATTTGCTCGTCATACGCGTTTTTAACGGCGTTTGTCTGCTCTCTATACGATTGTTCCACAGCCCTTAACTGTTCTTGTAGGCGACGGGTTGCCTCGCTGATTTGACTGTCATAGTAGGCTTTGGTTTGGGCGTAGCTTTCGTTGAAGGCTCTGTTTTCCTCTTGCAGTTGCCTTTCAAAGTAGTTTTCCGCTTCGCGTAATGCTTGGTCGTAGGCTCTTCTCGCCTCTTCAATTAGCCTATCATAATGTTTCGTGTATTCTTGGACAACCTTGTCCCAGCCTTCCACCGTCTGTTTCAGCTGGTCCAGCCAAAACTTTACGGCTGCTTCTGTTTCTTGCTTGTAACGTTCCCCTTCAGCCGCTAAAGCTTCTTGACGGTGCCTTTCAATCTCGTCCAGTTGGGCGTTAAGGCTTTCCTGTAGGAGGCGGAGCTGCTCGTCATACGCTTTTCTGGCAGCTTCAAGCTGCCTCTGCATGTTCTCCTCAACTATTTGAAGGCTTCTGTCCCGCCATTTCGCGTAGTAAGCTTCAGCTTGCCCAGTAAAACTTAAAATGAGGTTTATGGCTTGACCAACGCTGTTTTCAATGAATTTTTGTCCGCCTGAAAACGCGTCTGAAATGGCTTTTCCAATGCCCGCACACGCGTCGCCAATCGCCTTTCCAATTCCGCCGAAAGTGTCTCCAAGCCACTTGACAGCTCCGCCTATTGCATCTATCACGGGCTTAAAAACGCTGCTTAAAAAGTCGGCTAAAGGCTTCAGAACGTTGTGCCATATCCATTCGAGGGCTTTAGCCCAAGCCATGAAATAGGCTACGAGGACTCCGCCGACAAACTTTCCAAGCGGGACAAGAATGTTTTCCCAAAGCCATTTCAAAGCGTTTGTTATAGCATCCAGTATAGGCTTGAAGAAGTCGGCGAGGGCTTTTCCAATAGCGTCTATGGCGTCGCGGAAAGGCTTGCAGGCGTGGTAAGCAGCCACCAACGCACCTATTATTAAGCCTATAGCCGTCATTATGAGCAGTATTGGGTTAGCGTTCATAACCGCGTTTAGAAAGGCTTGAGCTGCCGCCCACGCCTGCTTAGCTTTTACAACGCCGTCGATGAGGGTTATCATTTGTGGAATAATGCCTAAAATCGTTTGTCCAATAGCTTGGTTCAGGTTGTTCTGGACT
>CALDGA010000006.1 GCA_937942085.1 uncultured Flavobacteriales bacterium | reverse complement strand
ACGGCGACAGGTTACGCTGAAAACACAGATATGGGATGGAGGAATGTGCCAAATTACCCACCAAAATCCAGTTGCGGTCGCAATTGGGGCAAACCACCTTCCCTCGTTGAAGGTATCTCTGCAAAAATCACCCTTCCGTTCCCAGCAAAACGGGTGCAGGCTTGGGCTTTAGATGAAAAAGGGCAGCGCAGAGAGCAAATTCCCGTCACCGCCGACGCTAACGGCAACGCCGTTATCCAAATTGGTCCGAAATGGCGAACGCTCTGGTATGAAGTGGTGGCGAAGTGAACGAGTTTCCCACAACGAGTTGTAGACACCACAATGCGAGGGACAATGAAGGATGCTTTCAGTCATATAGGGCTTGTCATTTAGTGCCTTTTCGGCTTCTCTGTTTTCCTCGATACAGGAAGCATTGGAACCCTTTCTGCTTACTTTCGCATGGTGAGATGTTGCAAAATTCTTGGGGATGCTAACAAGGGTGAAATCGCCATGTTGACAAGGGCAAAACTTGACAGAGCATTAGGTGCTGTGCCAACACCAAAAGAATTAGTGGAGTTCATGGTGACTTTAGCAACACCGCCCAAAGACCATTGCCGCGTCTTGGAGCCCGCTTGTGGTGATTGTCCCTTTTTAGAAGCGTTCGCTGAGCGCTATGGACATCATCACGAATTTGTCGGAATAGACATTGATCCCGAAGCGGTTTACCGCGCCAAAGCGAGGGTGCCTTTCGCAACCATCCTTGAAGGCGATTTTCTCTTATGGCAGCCCTCTGAACGCTTTGATATTGTGATTGGCAACCCACCTTACGGCATCATCGGTGATGAGTCTCACTACCCTATCCACACGCTTAGGGAACGCAAGGTCATTTACAAGCAACGCTTCCACACTTGGCACGGCAAGTTCAACATCTACGGCGCCTTCATTGAGCACGCAATCAATTTGCTAAAGCCTGATGGTAAATTGGTTTTCGTAGTGCCTGCAAGTTGGTTAGTTTTAGACGACTTCTCCAAGTTGAGGCTTTTTCTGGCACATACAGGTCGTCTGGCTGTTTACTATGTGGGCAAGGTGTTTCAGCGCCGCAATGTTTCGTGCGTTGTGATTGTTCTGGAGAAAAGCGGTAAGGGCATGAACCTTTACGATGGCGAAAAACTCATCGTTAGTAAACCCGATTATAAAGGCGAACTCATCCGTTTTGAAACGCCACAAGCCTTGGAATTTGAACGGGGCGGTATAGCCCTTGGGCATTTGTTTGACATTCACTTTGCGGCTCGTAGCCCTGAAATTCGCGCTCACCCTCAAGTTAGCACTGAGCCTCAAAGAGGTCTCGTCCCCGTTCTGACTGGACGCAACTTGAAGCCAGGTTGGATTGACTATGAGCACTGCTATTCTGGTTTCTGGATGCCAAAAGAGGCAGCACCGACTTTGCGGTTTTTCTATGGTTTCCCCCACATTGTCGTCGGACACACAAAAGGCACTCGCGTTGTCGCTGCGTTAGATGAACGCTGCTATCCATGGCGGGAAGAATTTCATCTTGTCCCAAAGGAATGTAATCTGGATTTGCAAGCCATCGTCTGGCATCTTAACAGTGAGCCAATGCAAGCATATGTGCGCACTCTTTACCGTGACTTCGTGCCGCATCTTACACTGACCATGCTCAAACGCGTGCCAATACCCCACGACTTGGTTTCACGCAATGAAATGCCCAAATTACCACTGGAAGGGTGAGAAAAGTGGACGCAAGAGACTTGCTGGAGCAGTTTGAAGAGTTTCTCGCAACCATTCCGTTAGAACGCTACCGCAATGAATTAATGCCCGTGAAAACAGTGGAACAAGATTTGCCCAAAGACCTCAACCCGTTACCTGATATTTACGCTAACTATTGGCTGCCAAAGCCGGTGAAATTCCCCGACTACGAAAAGTTTTTCCATGCGTGGTGGACAGAACATCTCAAACCGTTAGATGCTTTCATTCGCAAGTATTTTTGGGGTTGCTCATATGAGTTTGTTTACTTGGGTTTTAAAGCCCGCATCTATCGGACCCTCATCTCAGTGCTCACGCAGTTTCACTTTGCCTACTCCTGGCTTGCATACTGTAGCCTACCTTTGGAAGCGTCAGCAGATCTGGACATGCAAGGCATTGATGCATTGGTGACAATGGAGGATGGAGCAAGAGTTGCAATCCAAATCATTAAGGAAACTTACCGACCTGAGGCGCGAGAGAGCGGAAAGTTCGCCCGACGAAAAATTCAAGCCAACTTATTCGTGGAAGTGCCCTACACCATCGCACAACCCGATGAATGGAAGCGAAGGGAAGAAAGGGCCCGCAAGGAGGAGACCAAAAAGCAAGCACAACTGTTTGGTCTATTGGCAGAAAAATTTCAACGATGGTTGCCTAACGGCTTCGTCATTTTCCAACCTGATTACCCGCAAACGGTAGAGCAACTTATTAAGGAAGCCATCAAACGAAGTCGCCAGGGCACTATCGGGTGGCATGAGATTTTGGAATGGCTCAAAAGTAAAGGTCACTGAACAGGAGTAGGACGAAATTAATTGGTTCGTCAGCGAACTTTCCTTTGAGACTGAAGGCTAATGTTGGCTAAGATTTTCTCTTCAGTCTTGACAGATTTTCACCTTCCTTGTCCGACGCCTTGCTCTCGTTGAAGTCTTTTGCCTTCGGTTCTGGAAGCCTAAGATTTGCGCTGCGCTATAATCCTGATTGCCCATCAGGGTAATGGAGGAGGGACGATGACGATGAGCGACTTTAAGAATGTATTGCAGGACTACTTGGAGCAATTGTCAACTCTTCGTCAAATGAGCGCTTCAGAAGACAGCATTCGTGATGCCTTCCTACAGTTTCTGCGTAAGGCTTTCCCACGCATGAAACTTGCTGAACTCATCTTTTTGTTGGAAAAGCACATTCCCGCCTTAAGGGTTCGTGGGGGTTTTGCTGACGCCCTTTATGGCGACTTGATTTTTGAGTTCAAGCGCCAATTGAACGATAACACCCGCACCGAAGGCAAAGAGGAGTTGCAACGCTACTTGCTCAATCAATCCCATCCCGACCGATACTTCGGCATTTTGACCGATGGTGAAAACTTGGAAGTTTACGCTTTGCGAGATGGTAAACTTGAGAAAATCGACGAACTTAGGCTTGACATTAACCGAGCCGACGAATGTAAACTTCGGTTGGACTGCTATTTGTTTCACGAAAAGCGGCTTAAGCCAACCGCCAACGATGTAGCTTTTCGGTTCGGCGAACGCAGCCCTACTTTCTGGCACAGTTTGAGATTGCTGCGATCAATCTGGCAAAAAGCACAAAATGAGCCAACAGTGCAAACGAAGTTTGCTGAGTGGCGGAGTTTGCTTTCCATCGTTTACGGTAGCGCTGTTGGCGACGACGAATTGTTTTTGCGCCACACATATCTTGCGCTGTTTGCCCGCGTTCTCGCTTTTGTGGCGCTCCAGCGCAAAGCCCCAAGTGACGATGAAATCTTGGGAATGGTCACAGGCGAAACTTTTGAGCGCTTCGGACTGGAAAACTTCGTCACCGACGACTTTTTCGCTTGGGTAACTTGCGATAAAGAAACGATTCGCTCGCTCTTGCATGCTATTGCCACCCGCTTGACAGCAGCATATGACCTCTCCGCCATCAACGAGGACTTGCTGAAAGAACTTTATCAGGAACTCGTTGATCCCGAAACGCGCCACGATTTGGGCGAATTCTACACGCCCGATTGGCTTGCCGAACTAACTTTACGCCAAGCAGGTTTTCCATCAGTCAATGCCTCGCAGTGCTCGTCCTTTGTTCCGTCCTTGCTTGATCCTGCTTGCGGTTCAGGCACTTTCCTCTTCATCGCTATCAAGTTGCTGCGGGAAGCGGGTTTTGAAGGGGCTAACTTGGTTGACTTTTGCGCCCAACATATTGCTGGCATAGATGTTCACCCGCTGGCAGTCACCATCGCTCGCACCAACTTCGTTTTGTCCTTAGGTGACGATTTGCGTCATTACCGCAAGCGATTTCACCTACCCATCTACATGGCAGACAGTTTGTCTTTGCCCGAAAACTCTGGCTCACGGCAATTCATTTCCGTTCCAGTTGACATCAGCAATTTGGCAAAAATGGCTGGTAAGAAGCGAATGCAAAATTTGCAATCAGCTTTCAATTTACCTGCAGAATTGGCAGAACAACCAGACCTTTTGAACCACGCCATTGACGCTTTGCTGAAATTCGCTGACCCATCTATCGAAAGCGACAGCGCCGCCAGAGAAGGTTTTAAAGCCCGACTGGCGGAGTTGAATATCCCGCTTGAGCAGGTGAGTTTTTGGCAAGGGAATTTGAGATTGATGCGCTGGCTGCTGCAGCCGCCAGCAACCGATACGGTCTGGCGGTTCGTCCTCAAAAACGCCTACAGACCAGCCCTTTTTGCCCGGCGCAAATTCGCTTTCGTTGTCGGTAATCCCCCTTGGCTTTCTTACCGCTACATTAAGCGGAAAGACTATCAAGACAAAATGCGAAAATTGGTGCTAGAGCGATACAAATTGTTGGACGCTTCTGATGTCAACTTGTTCACTCAGATGGAGTTGGCGACACTCTTCTTCGCTTTCTGCGCCAACCATTACCTTTCCGATGGGGGCACTCTGGCATTCGTCATGCCTCGGAGTATCCTAACAGGTGCGAAGCAACATGATGAATTTCGTAAGCAGTTCGTGGCGACGGCAGAGAAACTGATTGACTGCGAACAAGTCAACCCGCTGTTCAGTGTCCCATCATGCGTGGTCATCTGGAGAAAGCAAGGGGGCGAGGGAGGACAAAGACGAGAAATTCCGTCGCTAAGGCTGCAAGGTGAGTTGCCTTATCGCAATGCTTCATTGGAAACAGCACTGGGTAAATTGCAGCAAACGCAAACAACTTTCACTCCACCTATTGCTATTGGCAAAAGTCCGTATTTTGACTGTGTTACACAAGGCGCCACGATCGTGCCTCGCTGTCTTTGGTTCGTTCGTCCAGACGAACAAGCCATTGTGATAGACCAAGGGCGCCCGCAATTAGAGACTGACCCGAAAATTGAACGGCAAGCGAAACCACCATGGAAAGGCATTCGCCTTCAAGGAAGCGTGGAAGCCGAGTTTTTGTTCGCCACACTCCTTTCTGACGACATGTTGCCCTTCGGCTGGCGGGAATTCTCGCTCGTCGTGCTGCCACTTGACATCACTAAACGACACTTAATTGGCTCTGAAGAAGCCATCACCAAAGGCAAAACAGAATTAGCCAAGTGGCTAAGGAAAGCAGAGGCGATTTGGAAGCAACACCGTAAATCTCAGGAAGAGTTGTTAGATTACCTCAACTGGCAAGGCAAATTGACTGCCCAACAGCCGACAGGTGTGTTCAAACTTCTTTACAACACCAGTGGGACACATCTTTGCTCATGCGTCGTGGACGCAAGAGATGTGAGTGATTGGCAAGTTTATGGCTTGCCTGTTCGTGGCTTCGTTGCTGACACGACGACTTACTGGCTGGAAACTTCTAATGCTGACGAAGCCCACTACCTTTGCGCCGTGCTGAATGCTCCGTGCGTGGACAAAGCCATTAAGCCATTTCAGACGAAAGGTGCATTTGGAGCACAGAAAGGCAAAGGTGAGCGCCACATCCATCGCCGTCCTTTTGAAGTCCTGCCCATCCCATTCTTTGACAAAAAGGACAGGCATCATCTTCGGCTGGCGGAATTGAGTAAACAGTGCCATCAAAAGGTGGCAGCGATAGTGAAGAACACCGATGCAAAAAACCTTTCGCAACCTATTGGCAGGTTGCGCCAACTTGTTCGGGAAAACTTGCGAGCAGAACTTGACGAAATTGATAGAGTCGTTAAAGAACTTTTGGGGCTGTAGGTTCGCAAGAGTAAATTTCTGGTCTTGACAGGTTTTTACCTTCCTTGCCCGACGCCTTGCTCTCGTTGAAGTCTTTTGCCTTCGGTTACGATTGTCGGTGCGATAACGATTTCGCAACGATGCATTTCTTTGATGTTTCGCGCTCCGCACATTCCCATACCGTTTTTGAGCGCCCCAATCAAATTCAAAGTCCCGTCGTCTTTCGTAGCCGGACCAAGTAAGATGACCTCAAGGGGCGCAACTTGACCGACATAGATGCGAGTCCCGCGAGGCAGACCTGGATGTGGGGTTGCCATGCCCCAA
>CALDGA010000005.1 GCA_937942085.1 uncultured Flavobacteriales bacterium | reverse complement strand
GTATTTATGACCGCTCCGATGCCAGTAGTAACACCACATCCAATATAGCAAATTTTATCAAAGGGTGCGTCCTCACGAACTTTCGCGAGAGCTATTTCTGGCATTACAGTGTGATTAGAAAACGTTGAACAACCCATGTAGTGATAGATTGGAGTACCATCAAGCATCGAGAAACGCGTTGTACCGTCAGGCATTAACCCTTGACCTTGAGTTCCTCTGATAGCCGTACATAGATTTGTCTTGCCCGATTTGCATGAATGGCAACTGCCACATTCGGGCGTGTAAAGCGGGATAACGTGATCGCCAGGTTTTAGGGTTGTTACCCCCTCGCCAACCTCAAGTACGACACCAGCCCCTTCATGACCCAAGATTGCGGGAAAAATTCCTTCTGGGTCATCACCAGACCTCGTAAACTCATCCGTATGACAAATCCCAGTTGCCTTGATTTCCACTAGGACTTCACCAGCCTTCGGTGCCTCCAAATTTACGTCCATTACCTGAAGTGGTTCACCTGCTGCTAAAGCAACCGCTGCTCTTGTTCGCATGTCATTTCTCCCAAAACAAAGCTTGACCAAATTATTGATTCGGTCTCATATTATGAGAAAGTGTATCACCATATGAGAAAATGAGAACAGTGTGCATTTAGCAAGACTGGTAAATTTATTAGAAATTATTTCTGTTGCCGGCAGACCATTAACAGCTGCCGAAATTTGCAGTGTCACAGATTTACCTAAGCCAACTTGCTATCGGTTACTACAAACACTTTTGTCAGAAAGCTTGATTGAAGAACCATCAAATGACGGGCGCTATATCGTGGGTGAGCGTTTAATTCGGATTGCCTTACTGGGTAAATCAGATGTCGATGTAAGGAGGGTTTCATCGCCACTCCTAAAAGCAGCCGCCACCAAATTTAACGAAACAACTTTTTTATCGCGCTTTCGCGATAGTAAAGTTGAAATAATCCACGTGGAAACGCCTGACGATCCAAGCAGAGCGTTTATACATCCCGGAATGGGTGAGCGCCCGATGCACGCATGCTCATGTTCAAAAGCAATTGCTGCGTTTGCAGATGAAGCTTTCATGGAAAAAATCTTAGCTGGAACACTAAAAGCCTACACACAACATACCAAAACAACACGTGAAATGTTGATGGTTGAATTCGAGCTTATTCGTAATCAAGGGTATGCAGATTGTGACCAAGAAATTGATGTGGGCATCGCGAGTGTTGCCGCACCAATAACTATGGGAAATATTGGCGCCATCTTCAGCGTTGGTGCGGTTGGCCCAATACGTCGTTTTGACAAAGAATACAGAAAAGAGATTGGCATCAAACTAACAAAATTAGCCGAACAAATCAGCGATGCCATTCAGTTATGCAATGTCGCAGAAGTCTAAATTGAAAAAGCGACACTGTAAAATTCCCAAAGAAGGGAAAAATAGGGAGGAAAAAAATGAATAAACCTATGAAACCAGATCCCACTTTTCACGCATCTCCAAAATTGGCGATGCAAGCACCAGTGGAAAATTTTGCATTCACAATCATGCTTGGAAAAGACGCGTCCCAACATGATGGTCTGGCCGTCATCGACTTGCGAAAAGACTCGCAAACGTACGGTGAGATCGTGCATCAAGTCATGGTACCCACAACTGGCGATGAATTTCATCACTTTGGCTGGAATGCGTGCTCGTCTTCGTTATCCCCGCTTTCGGGGCATGCTTTTTTAGAGCGCCGGTATTTGATCGTGCCCGGCATCAGATCCAGCCGAATTTATATTTTCGACGTAAAAGAGCCACTAGAAGCGAAGATTCACAAAGTGATTGAGCCCGAGGAAGTCTTCGCGAAAACTGGTTATTCTCGGCCGCATACAATCCACTGTGGCCCTGAAGGTATTTATGTATCAACTCTTGGCGGCTCTGGCGAAGATGGCACTGAGTCACCTCCCGGCATCTTTATCATGGATTGCGAGACTTTCGATATCATCGGTCGCTATGAAATGGATCGCGGACAGCAGGATAAACACTATGATTTTTGGTGGAACCTGCCACAAGACTACATGGTTAGCTCAGAATGGGGGCTACCTCCACAATTTGAAAATGGCGTGGTTCCTGAAGATCTACTCAGCAACAAGTATGGACACTCTATCCATTTCTGGGATCTACGCGCACGCAAAAATATCCAAACGATTGATCTTGGCGAAAATTACCAAATGGCCCTCGAAATTAGGCCAGCACACGATCCAACTAAATCATATGGCTTCTGTGGTGTTGTCGTAGACACAACAAACCTTCAGGGAGCGATCTTTACTTGGTGGCGCGGTGACGATGGTACTTGGCAAGCTAAAAAAGTGATCACGATAGATCCAAGACCTGAAGATCCCGAAAATCTTCCAGATCTTTTGAAAGGGTTTTCGGCAGTACCACCACTCGTTACAGACATAGACCTCAGCCTTGACGACAAATACCTATACGTCGCTTGTTGGGGCCTTGGTGAAATGCACCAGTACGATGTGTCAGATCCGTTCAATCCTGTTTTAGCAGGAAAAGTTGAATTGGGTGGTATCGCGAGAGAAACTAATCACCCCAATGGCAAAGAGTTCTTGTATGGACCTCAAATGGTTGAAGTAAGCCGTGATGGAAAACGCGTTTATTGGACAAATTCTCTCTATTCTACCTGGGATGACCAATTCTACCCACATCAAGAAGGTGGACAAATGGTCATGGCGAATGTTGGTGAAAACGGTGGGCTAACTTTAGATCCTAATTTTTACATCAACTTCCCAGAGAACACACGTGCCCACCAAATTCGTCTAGAGGGCGGAGACTGCTCCACAGATAGTTTCTGTTACCCTTCAGTCTAAATGATGGAATACACGTCTTTGACGGCCCTATGGTGGGCTGTCATTTTTTCTGGAGTTTATCACGGACTTAACCCAGGAATGGGGTGGCCTCTTGCAGTTTCCGCTGCTCTTATGGAGCAGAAATTCTCCGCATTGCCGAAAGCACTTTTGCTTTTGGCAGTCGGTCATCTTGTAGCTATGATTGCTATTCTTGCTCCATTCACAATGATGATCTGGTTGATTGAAAAAGAGTATCAGATCAGAATCGGTGCCAGCCTCATTGTTATTGGGATGGGTATCTATTTACTCATAAACCCAAAACACCCACGGTATTTGGCCCGTGTACATCCTGCTAAGTTAGGTTTGTGGTCGTTCTTATCTGCCCTCGCACATGGTGCAGCGCTCATGCTTGTCCCAATTTATTTGGGAATTTGCGAAATCGCAGAAAATACGAGTAATCCGATGGAGATTGGACACGCTGCTGCTCAAAATTTAATGTCCAACGATCTCTCAACCGCACTGCTTGTTTCTTTTGTTCATACAATTTCGATGGGTTTTTCAGGAGCTGTGTTAGCGCTGTTTGTATATTGGTGGCTGGGGCTCAAATTCATTTCAAAAGCTTGGTTCAATCTGGATAAAATCTGGGCGCTCAGTCTAATCTTAGTCGGCGCCTTTGGATTATATTTTTCTGCTCACTAAAATTTTCCTAAGTAGAAAGGAAACCTCTAATGGAAACTTTGTCTGAAAATAAATGTTTCGGCGGAATACAGGGCGTATACAGTCACGCATCCAAGGCGTGTCAGTGTAACATGACTTTTGCGGTGTTTCTGCCAGAAGAGTCTGCCAGCGGCCCAGTTCCCGTTTTGTGGTATCTGTCTGGGTTAACCTGCACGCATGAAAACGCAATGGTCAAAGCGGGTGCGCAGGCCTGGGCGGCAGAAGCAGGTATTGCATTGATTTTTCCTGACACCTCTCCGCGTGGTGAAGGGGTGAGTGATGATGAGGCCTATGATCTAGGTCAAGGGGCGGGATTCTATGTTAACGCGACCCAAGATCCATGGGCCCCCCATTTCCAAATGTGGGATTACATCAGTGCTGAATTGCCATCTGTCATTGCAGAAAATTTCAACATCGACATGTCGCGTCAATCCATCACGGGCCATTCTATGGGGGGACATGGGGCGTTGACGCTGGCCCTCCGTCACCCTGGGCATTACGCTTCGGTCTCTGCATTCGCGCCGATCTGCAATCCCACACAGTCGGATTGGGGGCGAAAGCAGCTGGGCGCGTATCTGGGTCAAGATGAAACAGCATGGGCAAAACATGATGCAACCTGCCTGACACGCACGATTGGTATCACATGTCCTTTATTGATCGACACGGGTACCTCGGATCAATTCTATGACCTGTTGGGGACAGCGGCATTTGCCTCTGCAGCTGCAGAAAAAAAGGTCGCAGCTAATATACGTCTACAGAATGGATACGATCACAGCTATTTCTTTGTTTCGACCTTCATGCCCGATCACATTGAATTTCACGCAAATGCGCTTTTGGGGAGATAGAACCAGCTGCTGTATTATTAAAATTCAAATGCTTGTTCGTTCTACAGTAACTTAGACCTTTAAATTAGCCACGCTAGTATTTTATCTACGGCCATTTGCCATCTTTATGGCATCTGGCATTTGTCTAAGTTTCATCATTGCAAACACACCGACAATCGGGCCGATCGATAGTACGGCAAAACTCCATCGCCAGGAGCCAAGCACACTCGCTATTTGCGGCACCAACCAGATCGTGAAAAGCGTGATTAAAAAGCCAATTGCCATCTGAAACGTAAGAGCTGAACCAACAAATTTCCGATCGGTGCTGTCAGACGAATGCAAACTCGTCTCTGTTTGGCCAAAGCGGCAGTTCTGTTATCCTGTAAGAAGACCACGCCACTCGATCAGAGCAGCGGTGCGGCTTTGCTTAAAATGAGCGCGGTGTATGTGGCTACGATCCTG
>CALDGA010000004.1 GCA_937942085.1 uncultured Flavobacteriales bacterium | reverse complement strand
TTGACATCCTGCAAGAATGAAACACAGGTAAATAAATGTTCAGGCTTTAGGCGGATTCTTTCATCCTGCCCGAAAATCCCTCGCCATTTGTCTTTAGCTCTATTGAACAAGCCATTGATTTTCTTGTATAGCTCATGCGATGATTCACCGTAGATACGAAAATGTATTTTGCGGTTACGCGTGCGGTCATTTGCCGCTGCCCATTCGTCATATAACTTGGCGTAAATTAGCTTGAAAACCTCGTCAAAAGAGTCATCAATACCTTCAGCGTTAGCCAAAACCAAGTCTTCAAGGTCAAGGATGATTTTCTTAAGCGAAAGACGCTCTTTTACCAGACGGTTTTCTTCTGTAAGTTTGTCTATTGTCCATTGCTCAGTAATAACATCTTGGAGAGTCTGGCCAACTGTTGGAATTGATGAAATTTGCGAAAAGATATTAGGCTCTTCACGGTGGAGAATAACCAACTCTTCGCCGTTTGACCATACACCTATAGGTGAACCTTCAGCATTGCAGTATGACTTTAATTGCTGGAGTCCATCTTTTCGTTTGGGTTTTTTAACTTCAAAAATTATGTATGGGTGCTCACCATCGGTTTGCATAACAACAATATCTGCGCTTTTGTCACTAACGCCGGAACCAAACCAAACCGCACGTTCAACTTTAATGCGTTCTTTGGGGTAATGATATTCTTCTAACAATTTCTTTATCCAAAGCTGGCGAACGATTTCTTCCGGCTTAGCAGGACGGTCTTTATCACTGGCAAGGCATTTAAGATAAGGCTTGCCATTTTTCTCAAACAATTGTGCTTCAAGCCATTGAATATCTTCAGTCTTGAATAAAGTTAACCTGTGTTTGGTTTCTTCACTCTTAAAGATTTCATCTATTTTTATCAATGTTTGTCCCTCCGATTATCAAGATAATTTCAGCATGTTAAAACTAATGGCAATCCAACCCCAAAAACTGCTGGATTTCTTTCATCTCCACCAGCTCTTCAACTGTCCAGTAGCGGTGGAATCTGTTTTTGTAGCGAAGTTCCCACCACCTGCGGAAAAGCGGCTCAAGTTCATCGAACATCGGCCAGCGGCTCCACTTCATTTTCTCCCTCAGTTCTTCCAGCGTCCAGACACTGCCGTCTTCTTTTTTGGGTATATTAATGCGCCCGTCAGATTGGATAACCACCTGCGGCTGTGCAATCTCTTTTTGGAGAACAGTCAACTGCGCCAACCTCCTTTGGTTATTTATCGGAAACAGTTATCAAACAATCAAGCTCAAAGCTCAAAGTTTGGTAATAATTCTTGTTTTGGGCTTACTGCCTCAAACCGCCGGGTAAGGTTTGCTGAAGCCCTGCCGAGCGTGGAACCGTCGTCTACAACGCGGTCCCGCTTCAGCGGCTTCAGACGAACCCGCCTTTGACCAAGGTCAAAGCTCAAAAATATATATAGCGGTTTTGACATTTTGACCTTCCGTGCGCGGTAAGTGTTCATTCGCCGCTGTCTTCATCGTCCGCTTTCCACCCATCGGGTGTCTTTGTAAGCGTGTACGTTTTTGGAGACCCTTGATGTCCCCCTTCTTCCTCAATGGTGAATCCGCCTGCCCGCAGTTTGCTGATGTCGTTTCTGACAGTCTGGTCGCTGACTTTCAGCAAGTCCGTCAACTCTTTCTGCGTGTAGCTCCTCTGTGTCAACAGCTTCGCCAGCTTCTGCAGGCGCACTTCGCTGTCTTTCAGCTTGATGTTGATGCGGAAACCGTCGTCGTAAACCAGATTCCCGTCCTCGAATTTTAAGCTCAAATTCTCCACAGTCTCAGCGTCGCGGAACTCTCCGGTAACGACTACACCTACATCTTCGTCTTTCTGGAACTTGCGGATGTCTATCACGCCGTCCATTTCCGCCCCTTTGACAGAAGACCCCCTGCTGGCATACACCAGAACGTCCGACGGTTTTTTTGCGGTATGGTCAACGACGACGACTGCCATGTGGGGGTACTTGCGGAGGAGCATATTCAGCGGCGCAAATACCTGCTGCATGACGGAAGAGTCGTTTTCGTCTCCGTCGAAGAAGCTCCTCAGTGGGTCAAGTACCAGCAGGTCAGGCCGGAACTCGTCAATAAAACTGAGCAGGTCTTCAAATTCCGGGTTTTTCGGGAGCAGTTTCACGCCTGTCCTGTGGGGGATGACGATGTTGCTTGTACCGGCAAGGCTCTGCTGTGCTCTCTGTATTAAAGCGTTGGTTGAGTGTTCTTCCTCCACCATAACGGCTTTGATTCCAGAGACGGTAGTTTTCCAAAACGGTACCCCGCAGACGTTTTCTCCGCGGCTGAGCGCCTTTAGCAGGCTTAGGACAAACCACGTCTTCATCTGCTTCGGCGGCCCTTGGACAAGGATTTTTTGCCCTCTTGCAATCATCCCTCTTACCAGCCAGTCAGGTTCCGCAGGCTCTCTCTTCAGCAGTTCTTCCACTTTGTAGTAACGGGAAAACCGGTCTTGGTTTTCTTCAAGCGGGATTAGCTCTACCAATTCCTGGTTAGTATGGTTGTTGCGGGTCAACCACTCGCAGATATCTTTGCCGACATCTCCCCGCTTCCACGGCAGTTCAACGACTTTACACCGTTCTTCTCCGAGCACCGCTAAAGCAGACCTCACGAAGTTCGCGCTGGCGTCGTCGTCCTGCGGGATAAGGTATACAGTGCGTATGCCTTCAAATTCCCGCTTCCATTCTTTGCGGAAATTGTTGCCTGGCACGCTCACCACAGGGATGTCTACACCGCAGGCTTCAAGCGCTTGGATAGTCCTTAGAGCATCGCTTTCTCCCTCTACTATTATAACTGCTTGGCTCTTCCCCTCAAGACTGTCTAGGTTCCACAGTGAAAAGCGGGAGTTTTTGACCGCTCCTTTCCTGCCGTCGTAAGCCCTCCCTCTGATAGCCCTGATTTTGCCCCTCACGCGAAAAGGGACTACCAAGCATTCAACCTGTCCTGTCTCTTCGTCATGGGGGACATAGCCCCACTCAAAACGCTCCAGCATCTCATATTTGATTCCTCTGGCAGTAATATACTCCTGGACAATAGGCAGTTCTGGACGCAAACGCGCTTTTGCCTCTTTGATGAACTCTTCGAATTCTTCTTCCTGTCCGGGCGTGGGGATATAGGTGTGGCTGGGGTCGTAGTGGGGAAACGCTCGGAGGTAGCTTCCTGTCCGTTCGTCTTTAAGGGGGAGTTCCTCCAGTTTCTTGGAATAGCCCAAGGCTCATTGGCGGAATTAGAGACCTTGCTCACGATCTCGCAGAATTTGGGATATCTGACCTCAGCGGATGCCGAAGCGTTATTGAGCGACTGCGAAGAGATCAGCAAATTACTTGCGGGCTTGAAACGCTCGCTCAGCGCCTGAACTTCCCCATTACCCCCTCCACTAAAAACTGGCCACTAAAAACTAAAAACTATCTCTCTGTCTCTGTCCACGGTTTCGACTACTACAACACCAAGACCGGGCAGATCGAATCGGGCGGCAGCGACAAAATCGCCCTGTGGATGCTCGATACCGACTACGACGGGCGCAGTCTCTACCCGCGCCAGGTGTTCTTCCCGATGGCCGGCAACGACGAAGCCTGGGCGAAGCTGGCGCGCAACCTCAAAGCCGAAATTGACCTCGAACGCATTCGCGCCTACTGGGGCACCGAGTCGCTGCCCTTCGAGTTGGGCGAATACCGGCGCATCGCGGTCAAGATCGTGGACGACCGGGGCGTCGAGAGCCTTAAGGTGATGGCTCTTTCCGAGTGAGGCGGCATGGATTAAGTTCTGACCGAACACGCACGCGATGCAATGGAGAAGCGACGAATAAAACCTTAGCGGTCAGCCCTGAGGATATTACTCCGGCAAAACTCGAATGGTATCGCCCGGACGGCGAAATCTCCGATCGTCAGTGGCAAGACATCCTGGGTGTGTTGAAAACCCGCGCAGGCGAACTCGACCTTGACTATCTGTGGGTGCCGCAATAGAGCCGACTCCTCAAAT
>CALDGA010000003.1 GCA_937942085.1 uncultured Flavobacteriales bacterium | reverse complement strand
GGAATTCACGACGAAATAGGCCAAGTGCATGGGCGGGGTTTTGTGGACAGTGCTCCCGTGATGGATCGGGCGTGGGCCCGAAGAAGTGGCCTTGGGTGGATAGGAAAGCACAGTTTGCTGTTGAGTAAAAAGGCGGGGAGTTTCTATTTTATTGGGGAATTGATTGTCGATTTAGAATTGGACCCAGATGGACCCAGTACAGATCACTGCGGCAGTTGCACCGCGTGTATGGATGCATGCCCAACGGATGCCATTGTATCGCCGACTGTAGTCGATAGCAACAAGTGCATCAGCTATTTGACCATTGAGTATAAAAAAGCCTTGCCTACAGAGTTTCAGAATAAGATGGAGCAGTGGGTGTATGGATGTGATATCTGCCAGGACGTATGTCCGTGGAACCGATTCTCCTCTCCACACCAAGAGCCGGATTTCAATATTAGAGAAGCTATCGGGAAGAACGGATGGCAGGAGTGGGAAGAAATTACCCACGAGCTTTGGGAGGAAATCATGCAAGGTTCGGCCATACGTAGAACAGGCTACGAAGGCTTCAAAAGAAATCTGAGTTTTTCCAAAAAAGATTAGTCCACCGGGACTTCAATAACCTGCAGAATGCGGTAATTATCTGGGTTGAATACATACACCACAATGGCAGTATTGCTTTGTACCCAATCTGAGTTCCACGACAAGGTATAGGTGCCGCTTAGGGTATCTCCGGGAACCATTGGACTAGTGCCGAAACTGGTGCCCCAAGTATCTGTCACATAATCACGCAGTACATTCATGTGTACGTAATCTGGATCGCGGGTGTCGTCCGGCATAAGCTGGGGACTAACGATGTTGCTCTCCTTTACCAATACCACAATTTTTAAATCATGCAGTAGGCTGGTTTGTGGAAATCCTTGAGCGCTCACATTGAGTTGGCCGGAGGTAATGGAGGCAGAGGCTTCGAGGGCGATGCGCAAGGTGCTGTCCATGGCTTCAGCACTTAAGGTAGGCCAGTTCGCATAGTTCGACCAGTGGCCATTTCCTGATGCGGTCCAATTCTCTCTGTTGACCATGCCCACCGGGAGGAAATTGGTCCCAAAGAAATTTTGGACAGCCTTACCTTCCTGGGTAGTAAAATCTGTAGGGTAGTCCGTGTTGGTGCCGGTAAAGTTTCCTGGACCGGCGTGAATAGCTAAACCAATAATGCGATCGTCTCCAAAGGCGTCCACGAGATTAGCGATTTCTTTCGAGGCCTTGGGGCAGTTCTTGCAGCGATGTCCTGTAAAGTCCTCGATGAGCACGTTGCGGCGCTGTTCAGAGCTTGTAGTATCAATAGTTCCGCCTTTGAAAGGCTGGTCCACAACATCACATTGCGGTGTGAGGAACAGCAAAGAGAGTAAGGCAGAAAATGCGAAGAGTTTTCTCATGACTAGAAGCTTGTAGTGAGGGAGAAACTAATACCGTTCGATGGCGGAACCACGCGACATACACCTCCTACACAGAAGATACCGCGCTGCTGACGTCCATAAGAAAGTTGGAACCTGCTCGTGCCTTCAGTGTAGACCACAGAGGCCAGTGGGTAGTGCAGGCGCTGCTCCGGATCTGGGTTCCCATAGTTGTAAATGTCTTGAACGCTGAAGAACCAGTGTGGCGCGATGCTATATTCCAACAAGGCCATGGCCATACTTCCACGATCGTCTTGAGTGTTGAGCCATTGTAATTCGTTGCGGAGGTAGTGGCGAGACTTGATCTTGTAGAGGCTTTCGAAAATGAAAATGTTGGCGTCCAGAAGTTTCTGGTTGTCGAAATTTGAAAGGATGGCCTCATCGCCCAGCCCGTCTTCGAGCACACTTCGGTTGTAGAAGAGGTTGAGGTAGGTGGCGGTGTATTTGAAATCCTTATTGACTTTCTTGCTCACTTTCACGTTGAAATCATGGAAATATGGGATTTCACCGCGCAACGATGGATCGCTGTAGTAGCCTTGTAGGGTGCGAAGGGTATCCTGCGCTGGATCGACATAGTCTTTATTGATGCTTTGCGCGAGGCTGTAGTTCACGCTGAGCAAGGTGCCGTATTTGCCGCCGAGTTTGGAGCCACGCTTGAAGCGGTAATTGGCTTCGAGTTGTATGCCCTCTTCTCCATTGATTTGAGTGGCATATTGGTATAGGGCGGGTAGGGCGTAGGTATGTACTTGGGCTGTAGGGCTCAAGTAGTTGATCAGCATATCTATGGTGGTTCCGTTGCGGTCGCTGCGGAAGCTCATGTTGTCGATGCGCTTAGCCCCTAGGATAAGGCCTAGACCATTTTTACTGTAGCTCAAGTGTGTGATGAACCCGTTGCCGTCTTTGTAGATGTAGCCATTATCGGCACTTGGATCGTTGGCTTTATAGGCCCACTCCGCATCAAATGCCCATGCTCCTTTGATGAGTTGGGTACGGAAACCACCGGTGGCTACATTTTCAGGAAGCACCAAGAAAGGGTCATTGCCGCGCTGGTATTTACTGATGAAAGAGCCGCCTAGTGTCCAGGTGATGTTTTTATCGGCCAATTTTTGTGAGCGCTCGGTCAAATTGATTTCGGTATCGAAACCGCGAACGACTCCTGGGCTTTTTTCAAAGTAGAAACGCTGGCGGCCCAGCACTCCCTTCAGGTATACCCCTTTGGCGGGATTGGCTTTAATGCGTACACCGTCCATGGCGTTATCGTAGCCAAGGCCCCGTTCTTCGTAGGAACGGAAAACCATCCCCGACCCGAATTGCTCGTAAAAGCTTCCTACGGTGATGTCGAGGTTATCTTGCTTGAATCTTAAAAATCTGTAGGTGATGCCCTCGCCGCGGTATCCTTCTGGGAAACCGAGCATGACATTCTGGTAATTCTCGTAGCGTAGCCCGGCAGAAAAATCGCCATCAGTGTAGACGAAATTTGCGTAACCCTGGCCTAAGAATCGCTCGTCTGGATAGAACTCTCCAGTGGGGTCAATGTTCTCATCGCGGAGGTACCATTGGCCGTCGAGTTGGAAGTTTCCGTGGAGTTGACCGCCGAATTGGTCCTGCGCACTTAATGAAAGTGAGCCTAAAACTATGGCGCCTACGAGAAATTTGTTCCCCATCATTAATGGCTTGGTGTTCTACCTGCAGCAACTTCTTCAACGACTTCTGCCAAGTGCTCTTCATCGCCAGGCGAATAACCGCTATGCTTCCAAACTACCTCGCCTGCGCTGTTGAGTACGAGGGTAAAAGGTACATTCACGATGCCTAGGTTGCGTTTAAGGTCTTGATTCTCGTCTAGGAGTACGGTGTACTCCCATCCTTGCCCTTGCACGAGCGGGGCAACACGCGTAGAATTACGGGTATCGTCGATACTTACAGCCAAAACTTTCATGTTTACCTCATCTTCTAAATCGATGGCGTAATCCATAAAGGCGTTGAGCTCTTTAATACATGGCTTACACCATGTCGCCCAGAAACTGATGACTGTAGGACCGTCGTGGTTGATTTGGCTTAGGATATCTACTTGTTTCCCGTCTAGGGTCTTCAATGTAGTGCTTGGTAATTCTTGTGCAACTAGAGTGGTAGTGGCAAAGAATAGGCTTAGGGCAGTGAGTAGGTTTTTCATGTAAAGTGTATTCAAAAAAAACGGGGGACCGAAGTCCCCCGTAAAAATAACATTTTCTGTGCTTAGTGAGCAACGTTCACGCGCAAGGTCTTGCTTATACCGTTTACGTTTACATTCACGAAGTACAATCCTGCACTTAGTTCAGCAGTGTTCAAGTTCAATTTCTGAACGCCTGCATCCAACGTAGCAGCTTCTACAAGTACTGTTTGACCCATGGCGTTCACCATGTTCACAGTTACTTCTGAACGATCCATCAACTCGATCTCAACGCCAGCAACTTCGTTGGCTGGGTTAGGGTAGATAGAGATGTATTTCGCTAGGTTGTCCATTTCATCAACGCTTGAAGTAGTGTAATCAGCGTATGCTGCTTGCAATACTTCGCCATTGGTCATGTCTTGCAACCAAACAATGATGTCCATGTTGTTCGCACCTACCCAGAAATCGAATGATCCTTGCGCAGGGTTGCTGTTCACAGTAATCGTAGAGTTTGCGTAGTGCGTGTAAGTATTACCTGCAGTCATAGAACCCATAGCATGACCGTTAGATCCATCCATGAATTTACGGAATACGTGGTAGAAGGTAGTCTCACCGTTCGTTTGAACGTTGTGTGAAATTTCTTTTTCAATCATTGCCATGTGCAACGAAACATTACTTCCAAGATCTGCCAAAGCTTCCGCCTCTACATCACATTGGATGTAAGTACCTGTATTGCTCCACTCAGCGCTTAATTCTGCCAATGCTGGAATTCCCATTACAGCATCAATGGCAGCTTGGCTCGTGGCAATATTTGCTCCTGAGTAGACAACATCTGGCACACCGCTAATACCGTACAATGCACGGCGGGCAGCACCTTCAGAGTTGTATGCTGGGTCATTACCTGGAGAAGGCCAGTTCATTTGGTACTTCACACTTACAAGCTGAGTTCCTGAAGTGTTCGCGTCGTTCGCATCCAACAACTGCTTGTAGCCAGGGTTGAAGCTCGCACAAGGTGCACAAGTAGAAGAAGTGAATTCCTCTGCCAATACTACGCGGTCGGCAGTCGCAGTTACTACCTCGATCACAGTGCTCAATGTATCGTTGCCGTTGTTTTGGTCATTGCCACCGTTCAAGGCAGAAGCCCAAATTTGAACATCATAGTTACCAGTAGAACCTGGGTTCCAGTTCGTGTTGTGTGAGAAGCTGTACGTTCCATATGGAGCGATCGACAAACCAGTAAGGTTATCGGTTACTGCAGTACCACCATTGATCGAGTAGTTCAACGTCAATGAAGAGATAGTTGTACCACCGTAGTTCTTGATGGTTCCTTCAAGAGTGAAAGGAGCGTTGTTCAAACCAACTGTGCTGAACATGTCCAAAGATTCAACAGCCATGTCGAAGTTGTAAGGAGCGAAGACGGCAAAGTCATCAATACCCAAACCGTACAACCAACCGCCACCGTCTTGGTAGTTGAAGGCAAACTGTACGTTGCTGCTACCACAAGCAGCACTTACATCGATCCACTGAGAAGTCCAATCTGCACCGGGTACGATATCTGCCAAAGACGTCCAAGAAGAACCGCCGTTGGTAGAGTACAAGAATTCAGCAGCTTCAGTAGCACCACTGTAAGTTGCGCCGTAGAAGAAGCTCTTGAATGTTACGTGCAACACTGAGTAGTTGCTCAAATCGAGCGTATCAGTGATAAGGTATTCGTCAGCTTTGTTACAGTTACAATCGTCATCATTAGTGGCCAAGATGTTCGATCCTGGATTGCTAATAGTAAAGTACTGTGAACTCAATGATGATGCAGATCCAGCGTTAAAGCCACCATCGGTGGCGTTAGTCACTTGTGACCAACCTGAAGGCATCCCGTTGTTAAAGTCCCACGAATAAATCGTGCTCTGGCCTTGTGCAAATGCAGTTGTTGCAGCGAACAAGGCGGCTAAGGATAGTAAAAGTTTTTTCATGCATTTGTGTTTTTGAAGGTGGAAATTTAATAAAAAGGAGTGGAATTGAGCATAGTTGCGTTGTGAAAAGGGTTCGTTATATTTGAGCATTAAATAGTGACCCATGAAAAAAGCCCTATACCTCGTCCTTTTCTCTGCTTTCGCCATGAATGCCATGGCACAATCTCTCTCTGTTGTCGAACAAGATACAGTGGTGGAAGTGAATTCTACAGCGGTAGCGGATTACGGATTTCACATTAAAGTCAAGAATACCAGCTCAGAAGATTTGGAGGTGTATGTGCGTCGTGCCTACAACAGCCCTACTTGTGCCTATGATAGTGCCTACTTCTGCTGGGATTACTGTTACGGTGCGGATGTCGATAACAGCATTGGTTATGTGAGCATTTTGGCCGGTGACGAGAAGAATGACTTTAGCGGTCACGTATACTCGCCTACGACCAACGCCACTTGTATGGACAGTACTCGTTACGTGTTTTACAACGGTAAGGATCCAAGTGATAGCTTGAGCGTTTGGGTGCAAATCTCTGCGGGACCAACCATGGGTACTGTGGATGTTCAAATTGCTGCGGACAAGTTGTATCCTAATCCGGCGCGCAACTATATCACAGTAGAAACATCTAAGAGTGGCCAATTGGTCATTTATAATACCATCGGCGCCTTGGTGAAAACCAAAGCATTGAATCCAGGAAAGAATGCCATCTCGGTGGCGGAGTTGAGCAACGGAGTGTACCTCTACAGTGTGCACGGTTCATCGTTTAAAAAACTCATTATTAGACATTAAGATTTTTGAATGAAGGAAGGCCGCGCAGTGCGCGGCTTTTTTTCGTTTAGGGATATACCAAAATCCTCAATAATTCGTTTGAAATAGATTAAGACCAGTAGTAATTATGATCTATTACGTCAAAGGAGAATTTGTACTAAAAAGCGCCACCCAGGTGGTTGTGGATTGTGCCGGAGTGGGCTACGATGTGCAGATTTCTTTGAATACCTACGCAGATGTTGAACCATTGTCCAATGGTTTACTCTATACCTACCATTTAGTGCGCGAGGATGCCCAGCAGTTGTTTGGGTTTAGTACTCAGCGTGAGAAAGCATTGTTCGAATTGCTCATCAGTGTTAGTGGAGTGGGGGCCAATACGGCACGCGTGATCTTGAGTTCTTTGGCTCCACACGAGGTGGAACAAGCCATCATGAGTGAGGATGCACATACACTTCAAGGCGTTAAAGGTATTGGGGCTAAAACGGCTCAGCGTATCGTAATTGATTTGCGAGATAAGGTGGCGAAAACAGCGGTGGCTGGTGAAGGTGCGGTGGCAGCTGCGGGCGGTGCTCGTGCAGAGGCACATGCAGCCCTAACGACCTTAGGTATTTCCGCCAAGCAGACTGAAAACATCTTGAACAAATTGCTCAAGTCGAATCCAAATGCGACGACGGAAGAATTGGTCCGTCAAGCACTCCAAATGCTGTAATGAAACGCACCTTGGGTAAACGATTACATTTCTTTTGGTTCGCCGCAGCATTGCTGTGGGTGGTGCCTTCGTTTGCTCAGGACGCTAACGATACGACTTCCACTGGGAGTACGGGTAGCCTTTCTTTGCCGGACCCGGCCAATTACCAGCGCGAGATCATTTACGACCCTATAACAGGGAATTATTTAGTCTACAGACGATACGGCGATGTGTTGTTCATGACCCCTGAGGTATGGACGACGGATCAGTACCGTCAGTACATGTACAGCCAAAGCGAGCAAGATTACTTTGGCAACAAGAGTGCCTTGTACAACGCCAGTGGCGATAGTCCGCGGGATAACGCAGGGTTAGTGCCGCAGATTCAGACCGGCAACGAGGCCTTGGGCCAGGTATTTGGAAGCGATATCGTGGAAATTCGCCCGCAGGGGATGGCAGAAATCCGTTTCGGAGGCAAGTACCAGTACGTACAAAATCCTGGCATTCCTGTTCGGAACCAAAAGACCTTCGCCTTCGATTTTGGCCAGCGCATTCAGATGAATGTAAAGGGTAAAATTGGGGACCGGTTGGAATTGGGCATCAACTACGATACGGAAGCTACGTTCGCCTTTGATAACAAAATGAAATTGGACTTCGAAGGGGAGGAAGACGATATCATCAAGCGCCTGGAGATGGGGAACATCAACATGCCGCTCAACAGCAGCTTGATCACAGGGGCGCAGAGTTTATTTGGTTTGAAGGGCCAATTCCAATTTGGGAACACCATGGTCACCACCGTCTTTTCCGAGCAGCGTTCGCAAAGCCAGAGCATCAATGTACAAAGTGGGGGAACCACGACCGAGTTCTACATCCAGGGCGATGAGTACGAGGCCAACCGCCACTATTTCTTGAGCCAGTTCTTCCGCGAGCATTACGAAGAATACCTGGAAAACCTGCCGCTGATTACCTCGCCGGTACAGATCACTAAAGTTGAGGTTTGGGTGACGAACGAACGCAGTGCGACGCAGAACCTTCGCAATATTGTGGCTTTCATGGATTTGGGGGCGGACGAGCGCTACGCGTATAGAAATGATACGGCGGGCTTGCCAGGGGTGAGCATCTTCCCTGGTGGGAATGTGAATCTGGAGGGTTTCCCGAACAATGCGAACAACAGGTTGGATCCTCTCTTATTGGAATCTGATATTCCTGGGGTGCGTGATATTGCCACGGCGAATCAAGATTTGAGCAGCTCTGGATTTTTGGAGGCACGGGAATATGTAGAATTGGCCAATGCCCGCAAATTGGAGCCGAATCAATACAACGTGCATCCGCAATTGGGCTATATCACCCTTAACCAAGCCTTGAATCAAGATGAGGTTTTGGCCGTCGCCTTCCAGTACACCGCCGCAGGCCGCACCTACCAGGTTGGGGAATTTTCGAACGATGGGGTGACGCCGCCGAAAACGTTGATCCTGAAGCTCCTCAAGAGTACGGTGTTGGATGTGCGTATGCCGACGTGGGACTTGATGATGAAAAACATCTATGCCTTGAATGCGTACCAATTGGACCGCGAGGATTTCTACATGGACATCCTTTACATGAACGACGAAACTGGGGTGCCTATCCCATTCTTGCCGGACGGGAATCTAAGTGATACGTTGCTCATTGGGGTAATGGAATTGGACCGATTAAATACCAACAATGACCCCTTCCCGGATGGGATTTTCGACTTTGTACCTGGGACGACCATTGACCAGCAGCGCGGCCGCATCATCTTTCCGGTGGTGGAGCCCTTTGGGTCTAACCTGTATGAGAAATTGGACACGGAAAAAGCGCGTGATCGCTATGTCTATCAAGCGTTGTATGATAGTACTAGGTTCCGTGCTCAGGAGCAAACCCAGCTCAATAAATTCATCTTGCGCGGGCAATACAAGAGCGCGAGCGGGTCGGAGATCAGCCTTGGAGCCTTCAATATTCCGCAAGGATCGGTGACGGTGACGGCGGGCGGGCGAACGCTGACTGAAAACCAAGATTATACGGTAGATTACTCATTGGGTCGTGTCCGTATTATCAATGAGGGAGTACTGAATTCAGGCTCGCCCATCAAAGTGAGCTTCGAAAACAATACGCTCTTCAACGTTCAAACCAAAACGTTCTACGGGACCAACATTGATCACAAGGTCAATGAGCATTTAAACATTGGTGGGACTTGGTTGCACCTGACCGAAAGACCGCTGACGCAGAAAGTAAATATTGGCGACGAGCCCATCTCCAATACCATTTGGGGGATGAATACCAACTACAGTGACGAGGCACCTTACCTCACGCGCTTTGTGGATGCCTTGCCGTTCATTGAAACGAAAGAAAAATCACAGCTGCAATTTAAAGGTGAATTCGCCCACCTCATTCCGGGATCCCCTCGAGGTATTCGCATTACAGGAGCGGAAACCACCTACCTCGATGATTTCGAAAGTTCGCAGACCACCATTGACTTGCGCAGTTTTACCGCTTGGAACTTGGCCTCGACACCTGCCAAGCAGGATGGGTTGTTCCCAGAGAGTTCGCTCAACAACGACCTGGCCTATGGGTACAACAGAGCGAAATTGGCCTGGTATATTATTGATCCATCCCTATACACGGGAGGGGCGAGTGTACCTGATAATATTCGCAATGACCCTGAAATCACCTCTGACCAGCGCATGCGTGAGGTCTTGGTGAAAGAGGTATTCCCAAATTATAGCTTGAGTACAAACGAGGCGCGCAACTTGGCAATGTTCGATTTAGCGTACTATCCAGCGGAGCGCGGCCCTTATAACTTTGATGTCGAAGGCTTGGCAGGTATTAGTCAAGGGATTGATTCGGATGGAAAATTGGTCGATCCTTCCTCGCGTTGGGCCGGAATTATGCGTCCGCTCCAAATCAACAACTTCGAGGAGCAAAATATTGAGTTCATCCAATTCTGGGTGATGGATCCATTCTACGATAACGACGATGCCCCGGACGGTGGGGACTTGTATTTCAACCTCGGTAGCGTTTCAGAGGATGTTCTAAAGGATGGCCGTCAAAGTTTTGAAAATGGTATTCCTGCAGACGGCGATAAATCTGGGATGGATTCTACGCAGTGGGGCCTATTGAGTGAAATTCAGCCGATCACCGAGTTCTTTGATAATACCGCAGGGGCCCGTGAAGCGCAGGATGTGGGTTTTGATGCCTTGACGGATCCTGAAGAACGTGTGTGGTCACCAGCCGGTGGAAGCTCTTATCTCCAACGCATCAGTACAGCCTACGGGACAAATACCGCCGCTTACCAGCGTGCCTTCCGCGATCCAAATGCGGATAATTTCGTGTACTACAGAGGGGATTCACTCGACAATGCCTCGGCCGATATCCTACGCCGCTACTACAACTTCAACGGGGTAGAGGGCAACAGTGGTACGGAAACCATCAACGGCGCACCGGCCTCGGCCACCAACGTACCGGATAAGGAGGATGCGAACCGCGACCAGACCTTGAGTAAGACTGAAAGCTATTTCCAATACCGCGTATCCATGCGCCCGGAAGATTTAGTGGTGGGTAAAAACTTCGTGGCGGACATCTACGAAACGAACAGCCATGCTCTGCCGAACGGGATGACTCGCCCGACCCGCTGGATTCAATTCAAAATCCCGGTCTTCCAACCACAGAAGAAAGTGGGCGGCATCACAGATTTCCGCTCGATCCGATTCATGCGCATGTTCCTCACGGAATTTGACGACCCGATCGTTCTTCGTTTCGCCAAGCTCGAACTCGTCCGTGGCGAGTGGCGCCGATTCCCATTCGTGCTCGACGACATTCGTGAAAACGTACCCGTGGACGAAAACGACGGCACCAGCTTCAACGTGAATGCGGTAAACCTTGAGGAAAATGGCGGACGCGTGCCTATCCCGTACGTATTGCCACCAGATATTGAGCGTCAGCAAGTCTACGGCGGTACCCAAATCATTCAGCAGAACGAACAGAGTATGTCGCTCGAAGTGTGCGGATTAAAAGACGGCGATGCCCGCGCAGTATTCCGCAACTTCAACTTTGATATGCGGATGTACAAACGTCTGAAGATGTTTGTCCACGTGGAAAGCGGCGGCGATTTCGACAATCTTGAGGACGGTGATTTGAGCATTTTTGTTCGCCTAGGGTCCGATTACAACGGCAACTACTACGAGTACGAGGTACCGATGCGCGTTTCCGAATGGGGCGCCGTGCTGCCCGAAGATATTTGGCCGGCAGATAACAACATTGATTTGGCCTTTGAGGATTTGAAGACCTTGAAACTCGCCCGAAATGCAGCCATGGAAACGGATCCTACGCTGAGTTTGACCAACAAATATTCGGTAACCACTCCAGAAGGTCAAACCTTGAGTGTGGTAGGAGCACCAAACCTGAGCAACGTTAGAACGCTGATTATCGGTGTTCGCAACCCTAAAAAGCGCACCGCGACCGACGGGGACGATGGCCTTGATAAGTGTGCGGAGATCTGGGTGAATGAATTGCGCTTGAGCGATTTCGACAACAGAGGCGGATGGGCGGCAACGGCAACGGCTAGTGCGAAACTCGCTGATTTTGCCAATGTAAACGTCACGGGGATGATGAGCACCATCGGCTTCGGTTCTATCGATCAAACGGTCAACGAACGAAACAAATTTGCGGAGCGTTCGTACGGCGTACAGAGCAATATTAACCTCGATAAGGTGTTGCCTTCTGAGCTCGGAGTGAAGGTGCCTATGTTCTTCAGCTTTAGCGAAAACTTTAAATCTCCTCAGTTCAATCCGCTGGATCCGGACATCGATTTTAAACGTGCCTTAGCTGAAACCAGCACTCAAGAGGAACGCGATAGTTTGCGCTTTGCTGGACAAGAATACGAGATGCGTAAGAGTATCAACTTCACCAACGTTCGCAAGGAAAAAGGCGGTGCTGTGGGTGGTGCCGGAAGACCGGCTCCTCTTGGCCCTAAAGGCATGGAAGGCGGCGAAGAAAGCGGCGGTAAATCCAAAGGTGATTTCTGGGCCAATTCTCCGCTCAACATCACAAATTTCAACACCTCATATGCCTATACCGAGAGCGAGAAGCGCAACATCAATATTGTGCGCGACCACCGCTTCATGCATACGGCCTCGTTGAACTATAACTACCAAACCCGTCCAAAAATTGTTGAACCGTTCAAAACTCTTGTGACCAACAAACAATTGGCCTTGATTCGAGATTTCAATTTCTACTATTTACCGTCGAAGGTCACTTTGCGAACAGAAGTGAAGCGTCAAATGGCGACCATGCAAATGCGTAACACTTTTGATCCGTCCATTCAGCTACCGGTGACCTACAACAAGGCCTTGACCACCAAGCGCATGTACGACATCGCCTACGATCTCAGCCGCAGCCTCAAGGTAGATTACAATGCCCAAGCGATGAGCCGCATCGACGAATTGCCGGGGAATCCAAAGACTCAAGCCAACCGCGATACCATCAGAGCGGGATTATCTACCCTGGGACGTCCGACGGAGTTTCACCAAACGCTCAACGTGAACTGGCAGATTCCATTCAACAAGCTTCCGTTTATGGACTTTACCTCCACGAGCTTGCGTTATTCCGCGAATTACGATTGGACGACTAACTCCACTTCAGCATTGAACCCACAGAGCAATCCGGACATTTACTTCGGAAACAGGGCTCAAAACTCAAACTCGATCCAATTCAACGGGAACGCCAACTTCGTCAACTTCTACAACCAAGTGCCGTTCTTGCGCAAAGCCAATCAGGGCGCACGACCCACGCCGCAAGCTCGCCGCCGTGGTGCCCCACCTAAACGAGGCGCAGCCAAGGGTAAAGAAGAAGAGAAGGAAGAGGAGAAAAAAGATCCTAAAATCCTTCTGGGTGCTGCCCGAGTCGCAATGATGGTGCGCAGTGCTTCCTTGACCTATTCTCAAACCAATGGTACGTTATTGCCTGGGGTGATCACAAATCCAGTCTATTTCGGAATGGATCCGAGCAGCTTGATGTCGCCTGGACTAGGATTCGTGTTCGGTTCACAGCAAGATATTACCGCCAAAGCAGGGGATTTGGGCTGGTTGACCAAAAACCCAAAACAACCGAACCAATTCCAAAAAACCTTCACAGAAAACCTCAACTTCCGTGCGGTAGTAGAGCCTTGGAAAGATATCCGCCTTCAGGTAAATGCCTCAAGGGTGGCCGGTTTGAACAACACGTCGATCTTCAGATTCCACGATCCATTGCAGGATACCACGCTCGGTTTAGCGGAAGGCTATTACCACTTCAACCCAATGGACATGGGGAATTACAGCATCTCCTTCTTGTCCATAGGAAGCGCTTTTGAACCGATGGATTCGAATTCCTACTCTCAGGTCTACGAAACTTTCTTGGCCCATCGCAACATTATTTCTGAGCGTTTGGCAACGCAACGTGCTATTGATGATCCGATGTATGTGGCCAATTTTATCTCAGCCGCCCAAGACACCACTGGTACGCGCGAAGGTTATGATGGTTACAGTTACAACAATCCGGATGTACTCATTCCTGCCTTCTTAGCCGCCTATTCTGGTCGCGATCCAAATTCCGTGGAACTCAACGGTAGGCCGACGATGCCAATGCCGAATTGGGACCTCAACTTTAACGGGCTCATGAACATCCCTTGGTTTAAGAAGAACTTCCAGAGCTTCACCTTGACCCACAGCTACAAGAGCTTGTACACCATGAATAGCTTCCAGAGCAACATGTTGCTTCAGCAGCGCATTCAAAACGGCGAGCCCGCGAACAACATTCGAAATACCAACGGCGATTTCCTCGGCCCGATGCAAATCAACCAGATCAGTATTTCTGAAACCTTTGGGCCGTTTGTAGGATTGAACATGCGCATGAAGAATCAGGCGAGTTTGCGCCTAGATATCAAGCGAAATCGCCAATTGAACTTGAGCTTGGTCAATAACCAAATGACCGATACCAAAGGCTACGAATTCGTGCTCGGGACGGGATACATTATAAAGGATGTCAGTTTCACTGTAGTGAGCGACGGTCGCCCGCAAAAGATCACTTCCAACCTCGACATGAAGTTAGACTTCAGCTTAAGAGATAATGCTACGGTGATTCGACGCATCCAGGAAGGTGTGGATCAAATTACGGCCGGTCAGCGCATTTGGTCGCTCAAAGCCAGTGCAGATTATATGTTATCTCCTAAGTTGACGGCCCGATTATATTACGACCAAACGGTCAGTAAATTCAAAACTTCTAACGCCTTCCCGACGTTAAATACCAATGCCGGTGTAGCCTTTAGATTTAATCTTTCACAATAGGGGAGAAGAGAATAAAATTGGACTTAAATTTGAAACCCAAAACAAATGCATATGCAGTTTCCAGATAACTTAAAGTACTCAAAGGACCACGAGTGGATCCGCGTTGAAGGCGATGAAGCCTATGTTGGTATTACGGCGTTCGCTGCGGGCGAGCTTGGTGATATTGTTTTCGTTGATGTTGATACAGAAGGCGAGTCTTTAGATAAAGACGAGGTGTTCGGTTCTGTTGAGGCAGTGAAAACTGTATCAGACCTGTTTTTGCCAGTGAGTGGTGAAGTCTTGGAATTCAACGAGGCGTTGGAAGATGCTCCTGAATCTGTCAATGACGACCCTTACGGTGACGGATGGATGGTGAAAATTAAAATTGCAGATGCTTCAGAGTTAGACGGCCTCATGGATGCCGCGGCCTACGAAGCAATGCTTGGATAAGCCATGCGCAATCCTTGGATATATAGAGCCCCAGCACTTGCATGGGGCTTTTTAATTATCTACCTGAGCCTTGCGCCGGTTCAAGACCTCGATCCAGGATGGGAGTTGAATGTCTCGGATAAATTGGTGCATGGTGTGCTCTATTTTACTTGGGTGGCGCTCTTGTACTTCGGCACTTCTAGAGCCTATCAAAAACCGGTGAGCCGTCGTAAAATGGTCTTGTATTGGGTAGCGGCTGTGCTCTTTGGAGCCGGCATCGAACTCGCGCAAGGTTGGATGTCTTACGGCCGCAGTGCAGATGCCCTAGATGCGCTGGCGAACACCGGCGGTGCAATCATTGCAATTGTAGGGAGCCGATTCCTGCATAAATTCTTGGCATAGTTTTTTGAGTAGACTAAGTGAACCCCTTAAATCACTTGGTTATGAAAACGAGAAATGCCAACCCTAACCCCTCAACGCTTGAAGCAAAAAGACCATTGTTTTTCTTGGTCGGACTGTCCCTGTCTTTGCTAAC
>CALDGA010000002.1 GCA_937942085.1 uncultured Flavobacteriales bacterium | reverse complement strand
GCAGCAAACGCCATCAACCATACCGCTCTTCCCCCGCTGGCGACGATTACATCTGGCGACCAACGATGAAACCACCGAAGCAAAACTGTAAGACGATATAGTCCTTCTAACAATGTGTTGGGATAATGGCGCAGGCGCACTATGGTGAAGGGCTGTGAGGAATTGAAAGACAGGATTTCCTGTTCGCTGGCATAATCCTGAGGCGTCAGCACAGTTACCTCCCATCCGCGCTTGAATAAACCGATAGCAAGTTGATAGGCATGGGTGCCAATTCCACCGGGTCCTGGCGGAAATTCTGTGCTAAGCAAAAGGACTCTCACTGCCATAACTCCTTTAGCCTCGCAATTTGAGGATATACTCGCAACATGGATATCGCTTCACGCATACGAGTTCTTATAACCCATAGAGTGTGCGGTAGGTATACTGTGCTCACCAAAACCTTTAAAATCTTGCGCCACCATGAACCTTTTAGGCTAAAAGTTCCCAACACTCGCAGCCACAATTCCTCCCGCACTTGACGGGGTGTAAAGTAGCGTTTTGCCAGATAGATTTCTGTCACGCTGGGAAGATGGCGATGGGTGATGTATTTTCGGCTGCTGGCATAGGTTATGACCCGAGCCTTATGCACTCGCAACCCGCCGCGAGGGGCGTGATGGTGCAAAATGCGAATATTGGGGTTCAACACCATTAAAGCACCACTCAGGTAAACTCGCATCCCTAAATCGCCATCCGCTCGCTGACCTCGCTCGTAAGCAAGGTCAAATAAGCCAGAACGGTAAAGCACATCTTTGCGAATAAGAGTATTACCCATAGGAAACACATCGCTTACCCTAAGATAGGTGAACGCTTCAGGCAAAGGTCCAGCCCCCACTTCATCTGCTACGCCTGACGAGACATCGGCTCGGAAACGCTCCAGCGTTTTTAAGTGATCCTCAATTAAAGTTGGTGGAACTTCTTCGTCATCATCAAGGAACAAAATGAAATCCCCTCTCGCTTGACATAACCCTGCATTCCTTGAAGAGCACTGCCCTGGTTGGTCACGATAGATGATGCGCAGTGGAAGGTCGTTGAATTCTTCTGCAAGAGAAGTTTCTCGCTGCTCCGAAGGTGTCTGGTCAACAACGATGATTTCCAGCGGTTTGACAGTTTGCTGGCGGAGTTGGCTTAGCAATGTTCGCAAGTATGGGTAGCGGTCAAGGGTTGGAATCAGCACGCTCACCCTCGGCTCAGAGGGAATGGCTGGGTTAAGCAAGGGATGAGTGTAAGGGGTTGGTTCTGGCGGGCGAGGTTCATTCTTTATCTTCCGCCATGCCCTTAAAGCCTCTTTGAGCGAAACATATCTGCTCATAACTGCCCTCATAAGCGCCCAGCGCACCCAAAACCGACCGAAGCGATAGTAAACGAAGCGAAGTTCATCTTCAAATGGAAGAGAACTGGAGAATTGGTGAATCGGGGAGTCAGAGAATCGGTGACGAAGAGGCATCTCCACTTCTCCGTTTCTCCGTCTCCCCGCCTCTCCGTCTCTCCGCTTCTCCGTTTCTCCGTTTCTCCGTTTCTCCGTCTCCCCATCGCTCCCTTCCTCCACTAACCATGGCAAGTGTCTCATCAGCACTCCCCGCGTAATGTATCTATGTCCCATTTCCAAGGAAGCACCTGCGAGGGTTCGGAAAGTGGGTGTCGGTCCACCCATCTGCCTCAGCACATCTGTGCGCACTAAACATGCTTGTAAGGAAAGACGCCACGAAGTCGCTTCAATGTTATGGTCTGGATCTCGGTTTAACATCCATGTCGGATGCACAAAATCCATTAACCCTGGCAACCCTCTCATCCCCAACCGTAACCCAGCATGCCATAGATCTCCGGGACGCTTCAGTGCCTCTTGCACTCGTTCAGGTTTCGGCTCGCCCAAAGTTGCATCCCAGAAAAGCCAAGCAGCCGCTTCGGATTCGGACAGTTTTTCTTCCACAAGATGATGGAGTGACAAAGGTTGCGGTTCAGTGACCCAGACTTGACCCAAAGACCACCTGGGTGCCGTTCTGTCCTGACTTAGCCAGATTAGGTCAATCTGCTCAGGCATGTTCCACGACCTCACTTGTGAGTTCTTGCCCTAAGATGCCTGCTTGCGTTTGCTCTAAATCCATTCCGAGCACTTGACGATATAACTGTTCAAAAGCAGCGATTTGTGCATCCAAACGAAACTTTGTCAATACTCGCCTTCTCCCTGCTTCTCCCATCCGTTGGCGCAAAGAAGCATCTTTAGCGAGCAGCATTAACTTGTCCGCCAGAGCCTTTGGATTCCTTCGTGGAACCACGAAACCAGTTTCACCGTCAGCAACATTTTCGGGAAGACCACCGGCATCCGTGCACACAACTGGCAACTTCATCGCTTGAGCCTCAATCACTGCGTTACAAAAGCCTTCTGAAACCCCAGCATGAAGGAATACATCCGCCCAAAGCATTTGCTTTCTGACTTCCTCTCTCGGTTGCGCTCCTAAGAAGTGGACAATTTCTTCCAAACCTAACTGATAGCGAGCAAAGGCTATTGGTTCAAGAAAGTCCCCATCACCCACGATGCGGTATTCGCAGCAAATTCCGTAGTCTTTGAGGAGTCGCACTGCTTGCAATGCATACTCATATCCCTTTCTCCAATCCAATCGTCCCACGCTAAGTATTCGCAAGGGTCGCTCTGGTATGCCGGCAGGTTCGCTGTGGTGGCGATTGACAGGGTCAAAAAATTCCGCGTCAATTGCTGGCGGGATAAGGGCGTGTAGTTTTTCCGAGGGACATCCCCGCCGCTGAGCGCGCCTCCACAAATCTTCGCCAAGCAAGTGAAGGGCATCGGCGTGTCTCCAGATTTCCTGATAATAGTGAGGGTCTTCAAGCCCAACATAGTTAAGGTCGTAACCTCGGAAACTGACAACAACCTTGCAGCCTAATAAGTCCTTGACATACATCCGTCCCACTGCTAATGCTCCAAATTCAAAATGAA
>CALDGA010000001.1 GCA_937942085.1 uncultured Flavobacteriales bacterium | reverse complement strand
GCGAGTGAATTTTCGATGGGCATTCTATCCGAAAGCGTACCGGCAGAACCATTACTTCTCACTATTTCTGGGATTATCATGACCCTGACCTTGTGGCTATCTAAAAAGGCCCGTCGCGTGGTGGACACTGCCATCAACCTCTCTCACCAAGGAGATACCGTAGAAAAATTCCAACCCAACCTTCTTTCTCGCAGCATCGTTAAAGGATCTACAAATTTGGTCAACCTCTTTGGTGCAGCTATTCCTCCAAGCATTCAAGCGAAAATCGATCAAAGCTTTCAAACTCCAACCCTTGAGTTGAGTGAAGCCGACGCACGCGACCTTCCTGCATTCGATTTAATTCGCGCCTCTATTAATCTCGCTGTTGCCGGTGTGTTGATTTCCATCGCAACAGGCATGAAGCTACCTCTTTCGACGACCTATGTGACCTTCATGGTGGCCATGGGAACTTCCTTAGCCGACCGCGCATGGGGACGTGAAAGTGCTGTCTACCGCGTCGCCGGGGTAGTAAACGTCATCGGAGGATGGTTCATGACGGCATTATTCGCCTTCCTCTTCGCAGGAACGTTGGTATATATCATCCATCTAGGTCGCGGTGCCGCAGTCGCAGTTCTACTCATTCTCACCGCTGCCTTGATCATCCGTAATTATCTTAAGCATCGTCGTGAAACGGCTGCCCCACAAGCCGGTCAAGAAGGACTTACGAAAGCCGCCAGCAAGACCGTACAAGGAATTGTTGAGGAAAGTTCGGACAACGTTGCTAAAAGCATTTACCGTACCTCACGAATCTTCAATGGTGTAGTGGAAGGCCTATCCAACCAGGATGCACCAGAACTCAAGAAAATGGTGAAACGTGTTGCCAAGCTAGAAGATGAAGTCGACGACTTGCGCAACCACCTTTTCTACTTCATCAAGAGCTTGGACGATGCCAGTGTACGCGGCTCAAACTTTTACATCATGGTGCTGGCCAACCTCACCGATATCGTACAATCGCTCGAATTGTTGGCTAAGAAGAGTTTCAAACACGTCGACAACCATCACAAGCCATTGAGCAAAAGCCAAATTTCAGATTTAGCAGAAGTGGAACGTGCCCTGGCAAAAATTTTAGTGGATGTTGAAACTGCCTTTAAAACGCAGAATTTCAACAAACTCTCGGAATGTCTTCAACGCAAGAGCAGCATTATAACATTGGTATCTGCCAAAGTTGATGCACAAATTGCGCGCACCAGAGATGAAGAGAATAGCCCAAAAAACACAACCTTGTACTTCAACCTACTCCTAGAATCCAAAGATCTTGCCCGCGGTGTATTCTCGCTCATTGAAGAATACCATAACGGGATGAAAGGGCAGTAAGTACATGCACATCGTCTATTTCTGTACCACCCCCACAGCTGAGCTTCTCGTACAACTCGAGACCTCCATCTTGCTCTGCAAGAAAGGGGCGCCGGACAGTCAGATACACCTCTATACGGATGATGGCGGTGTAGGCCAGAATTGGCCCATAATTCAACATATCCTCACTCCAGAACAACTCACGCAGTGGCAGGGACCTAAGGGATTCTTTTGGCGCATTAAAATGCAAGTCCTTGCAGATATCTGCGCATTGTATCCCAACGACCCCATACTCTACCTCGATGCCGATACCTTGGCGTTGGACCTCCCCGGTTTACAGGCCCAATTATCTACGCCAATGATGCACCTAAACGAAGGAGCATTGGGTTCACTGAATACCAAAACGGAAAGGAGAACGCTGCAGGAATTGGACCAAAAAACATTCCAGGGCATCACCACAACCGCGCAAAGCACGATGTTTAACGCCGGTGTCATTGCCCTCCCTCCCAGTCACCGCGAGGCCATTGAGCACGCCATTGCACTTTGTGATAGCTACTTAGAAACCTCCGCTCCGGTAAGACTCCTCGAACAATTGGCCTTCAGCCTTGCCCTGAATAAAGACCAATTACTTCAAGAAGCCCAACCCTTTATCGCACACTACTGGAGCACGAAAGATTGGTGGGTTCCCTATCTAAAACTTTGGCTAGACCAACAAGGGCCTACTTTCGAGGAACGTCTACAAGCCATTCATACTTTAAATATGAAGGCCCATCCCTACTGGGCGAAGCGCTCTAATACCGCTCGACGACTGCGCAAACTATTGGGCAGATAAACCCCAAGTGTGAGTGAAGTCACAACCTTCTCGGAATTAGTCATTTATCTTCGGGGCTACTGCCCTCCCAAGAAAAGATGCGGGAGCGACCAACACAAAAATTTATGACCATGCAGAAGAATTGGATTCTAAGCGGAATAGCAGCGACCGGACTATTGTTCGGGTCGTGCCAGATGGGCGATAGCGCTCCTGAAGGACCGCAAAAAATCACCATCCTACAAACCGCAGATATTCACGGACAGGTATACCCTCACAGCGAATTGTTCTGGGAGAATGAAGAAATCAGCTTCAAGACCCTAGGCGGACTCGCGAATATGAAAACCTTGTTCGACCAAGAACGTGCCGCCAACCCAAATACCATCGTCCTTGACGGTGGTGACTTGATCCAAGGCTCAGCCGTCGCGGCCCTCTCCAAAGGTGAAGCATTCAGCTCCATCGTCAAGGCCATGGACTTCGACTTCCTCATTCCTGGAAACTGGGAGGTTGTCTACGGAAAAGAACAAATGATGAAGGTCCTCAAGGGCTACGAAACCCCTGTGATCACGGCCAACATGTTCCACGATGAAGAAGGCAAGGCTCCGATCTTCCCTCAATATTGGATCAAGGATATCGCCGGCGCTCGCTTAGGATTCATCTCTTACAATGACCCTGAGGTGCCCATCCGCCAAAACCCATCCTTTTCTGAAGGGCTAGATTTTGACCCCATTTTGGATAATTTGGGCCAATTAGTCAATAAACTCAAAGACGAAGAAGGCGTAGATATCCTGTTTGTGGTTACCCACATCGGAATCAGCAAGCAGTTTGATTTAGCCAACAACCCAGCCCTAGAGCGTGTGGATTATGTCTTAGGAAATGATACCCACGAGCGCATTCGCGAACCGCTTCAAGCCGGCCACGCCAAAGTTACTGAGCCAGGGGCCTTCGCTTCATTCGTTGGAAAGATGGTACTAGAAGTAGAAGATGGTAAAATCATTTCAGAGCAGTACGAACTCCTTGAAGTAGACCCAACCGTATATGAAGCAGATGCTGAAGTTGCCGCAGTCATTGAAGAGGCCATCGCTCCTTACGGCGATGAAATCAATGAAGTATTGGGCTATACTTCCACCCCATTATACCGCTACTTCGTGGTGGAAAACCCCATGGACAACTTCATCACCGATGCGGCCATGTGGAAAAACGACGTTGATATCGCCTTGAGCAATGGATTTAGATTCAGTCCTCCGATCGTTCCTGGTGAAAGCGGCGTTGCCCCTATTACACGCGGCGACCTATGGAACATGCTGCCGGTAAATGAAAAAGTCAAAATAGGCAAAGCCAGCGGACAGCAAATCAAAGACTGGCTGGAAAAGGAATTGCACAACGTATTTGCCGAAAACCCGAACGAACGCTTCGGCGGATGGGTAGTGCGTTTCTCAGGCATGCAGTTGACCTTTAACGCGAATGCTCCTAAAGGCGAGCGCGTGCAAGAAGTCATGATTCAAGGCGAACCTATGGAGCTCGATAAGCTCTACACGATGTCAGCTTGTCGCCGTGAAGGTGAGCCGATCAGCACTCTTTGTCGTATGCCGAATACCGTTGAAACGGTAGTTATGGATTACACCGTTCACGATTTGATCGAAGAATACTTGGCCCACTTCGATACCATTGCTCCAGTTCGCGACGGCCGTGCGGTTGCTGCAGATTTAGGAGATAATGTATTGAGCCAATTACCAGGAACAGATTACCATTTCCATTAATAGTACACATGAAAAAAATCATCATCACCTTTAGCCTCGCAGCCTTGGCACTTGCCAGCTGCCAAGCTCCGGCCCCTACCGAAGTTGTGGTCGAGGAAACAGTAGAGAACAACTACTTCATCCTCAACCGCAATGTAGAACAACTCAAAGCCGTCGGGAAAGCCGCGGCGGATCTTGCAGTATCAGATTCCACAACCTACGGTACCTTCAAGGTGGTAGTATGCGGGAAGTCTGTTCAAGATTTGCTAGACGAAGAGAAGATGGCCGATGCCGTGGCTATTCTCCAAGAAAGTGGCGTCGAAATGTATGCTTGTGGGCTTTCACTGAAAAAATTTGGCGTAGATCTAGCTTCACTTCCAGAGTTCTACCAGGTCGTTCCAAATGGCTTGGTTTTTGGATTTGAACTACAGAAGGAAGGTTATTATTCGATAACCCTCTAGATCTAGGTTAATAACACCCCTAGAGATTCCGTGCCTTGATGAGGTGCGGGATTTTTTTTATCGCATCACGTGCACGGCGTGCCGAACGACTATTTCCCTTTCTTGGCTGTAGGCGTTGCTCACCTCAATCTCCAAGAAGTATACCCCTGCAGCCACTGGCGCACCATTAAAGGTGCCGTCCCAAGATTCGTCTGGGAGGTAGGATTCATAGACTAATTGGCCCCAACGATTATAAATGCGCTGGTGCAACTCATCCGCATTATCAGAAACGATATCTAAACGATCATTGACCATATCTCCGTTGGGCGTAAAGAAATTTGGTACCGTCATCGTAGGATAGAACGCCACCGCTTGACATAAAGAATCTACACAACCGTCCGCCGTGTAGAGGTAGGCACAAATGGATTGGGGTTCTACATCCAAAGCCACAGGATCCATGCTCACTCCTTGTGCACTCGAAGCCACCATCCAAGACATGTTGTTCACCGTAACATACAAGCTATCATCAGGTCCCAAGGCTGAAAGCGATTCGAAATACACATGCAATGCATTGTTTTGATCTGGATCTAAGACCCACGTCCCATTCACTACATCACTCCCCTCTCCATAGAAGGTTAATGAGTCCAATGTTCTCGTATACCCCACACGCATCGTTGGCAGGGCCACACTATCTGTACATCCCTCACTAGAAGAAGTGATCAAGTATCCGCTGTAATTGCCCGAATCCACCAGACAATGTGTAAAGGTCGAAGAGGTATCTATTGTACCGTCACTCAACACCCATTGGTAGCTCAATAACCCCAAAGAATCTAAGGCATTTTCGAGGGTAAAGCACAGGCTATCACAAGCAAAGAGTGAGGTAGAATCTAAGAGTATTTGAGCATCACTCTTCGGGGCAATCCAAACGGTATCGTAGGATTCGCAATTGTAGTGGTAGGAAATATCGTCAATTCCGAAATCATTACCTGCCAATGCATTACTAAGCGTTACCAAATTAATGGTCGCACTCCCGGAAGCAGGGACTGTGAAGGTACGCGTGGCTTGAGACCAAGATCCTGTAGAGTTTGGCGTACTGACCGGATTTCCTATGTTCGTACCGGCGAGTTTTAATTGTAACGATCCGGGCGGGGTCACAAAGGTCAGCATCCACCATTTTACGGTCACTTGGACCCCAGGAGGGAAACTCACAATCTGTCGCCAAAGGATTTTATTCCCCCCAGTCGATCCATTCACTAACATGTAATTTCCGGTACCTGTGGTATGATCCCCCCAACTTCCAAAGTTTGGGTGCACTGCATTTGGATTAGGTCCAACGGCGTAAGTGCCTTCATTCCAAATAGAAGTGGCATTGTAGGTGTAGGCCGTCAAAAAACCCGTATTGCCACTGGAGAAATTACCATTGGTGGCCATTTGACTGATTTGGCTCGTTCCCTTTACCAACACATACGTGGAGGTATCCGATAAAATAATATATGGGGACGCACAGGTATCACAGCTCAACGAAGCATCGTGGGACCATAAGTATTCATTCGAACCGGACGCGCTTAGGAATATCGTATCCCCGACACAAGCCGTCAAGGAATCTTGTCCCACGGCAACGGTGCATTGCGCGTTTAAGGCACTGCCAAAACAGGCAAAGAATACAAGAAAGATGGCCTGGAGTTTCTTCATGTTTTTAAGATAGCAAAGACTCTCGAAACTTAACCTCGCGGCTTCCTCACAATGAGTAAACGATTGTTAATAACATGCGAATGAAAAACTGATATTTATACTTGTTTAGAATCATTCTAGATAATACGTTTGTACTATTATTTAAAATCATTCTAAATAATGTACCCCCTCCTCCTATCCATTTTCTTCTCCGTATCCGCGGACACCACCTTACCAGCTCCGGTAGAGCTGGAAAGCATAACCATTACAGCAGCTGCGAACGACCCGAACAAACACATCACAGGGTCCGCCGTGGTGCTCACCCAAAAAGAACTCCGGTTATTCGACCAGAGTGATGCCAATACCATCTTACAAAACCAGCCCGGTGTATATGCCCAACAAGAAGACGGTTGGGGCCTTCGAATGAACGTAGGTATCCGTGGCACCGGTACCTTGCGTTCCTCGAGAATCACCCTCATGGAAGACGGTGTTCTCACCGCTCCTGCAGCCTATAGCGCGCCCGAAGCCTATTATACTCCTGTGATTTGGAAGTATGAACAAATAGAAGTCCTCAAAGGCGCTGCTCAAATCATTACAGGTCCCCAAAGCACCGGAGGAGCCCTGAATTTTATCACCCCCACCCAAGAAGGCGACGGACAGGAAATTCTCGTGGGTGGCGGCACATTTGGACAACAGAAAGCCTATTGGCGGGGACAAAAAGCCTGGGGCAAAAAAACTCAAATTCAATATGGCGCCTACCACCACAGCGCCGACGGTTTCGGCCAACTCCTAAATAGTAGCACTGGAGGTTTCAAACTTCAAGACGGATATTTTAAGGTCGTGCATCATCTCGACGATAAGGACCGCCATCACTTGCATTGGTTGACCGCAGCCACTAGAGAACATTCCCAGCAAACCTACCTGGGCACGACCCTCGACCATGCCCTCACCCAACCTTCTTTGCGTTATTTCGCCTCAGCAAATGACCAAATGGACATGGACCGATTGATGAATAGATTAGGCTACACCCTCAACTTTAATCAAGGCTTCCTCCGTGCCGATCTCTACCGTCAGTATGTGCATAGGAATTGGTATAAACTCGATAAAGTAAACGGCCAAGGCATTGCCAATGTGCTTCAACAACCCACAGACTATCCGGTTGAATTCCTGGCCATACAGGGACTTCATACGGATACCGCCCTGGCCACCTTAAAGGCCAACAACCGTTATTACATTAGCCAAGGGATTCAACTGCGCGGCCAATGGAGCCAGCGCCTAGAGCGCAACATCCTAAAACACGAGGCTGGCGTGCGTTTTCACTACGACCACGCGGATCGTTTTCAGCACAGTGATAGCTACAGCATTGTTGGCGCGCAAATGGCGCTTCAAAATCGCGGCGCCGAAGGCGCCGCGGGCAACCGCATCGATGCCACCCGAGCGGCGAGCGGGTATTATAGAACGACTTGGACACGCGGAAGCTGGAAAGTGCAGGCAGGCGGTCGAAGTGAGATCATCTTTGCCTCCCGCGAAGATTTCGGGGCAGCAGATCCTGAGCGTACAGGTATAAACGCCAGCACCCGAGCCAACCGCACCCTCGTTTTTCTGCCCGGAATGAGCATTAACAAGCAAACCGAACAGTGGAATATTTTCGCCGGCATCCACCGCGGCTTTACTCCTGCAGGCTCCAAAGAAGGTGTCCTTCCCGAGCTTAGCATCAGCACAGAATTTGGATTGGAGCACACCCAGCGTCCCCTTCAACT